>JAATVP010000187.1 GCA_014523625.1 Nitrososphaerales archaeon TH5896 | reverse complement strand
TTTGAGAGATATCATACCTGAGTTAGATAAGAGATTCAGATATGCAGTTGAAGTTAGGGACAGCTCATGGTTTCAGGATTTGGCATATAGTTTTTTTGCAAATAACAATATGTGTATGGTCTGGAGTTGACTTGGGCTTTAAACCAAGCAACAGTTGAGATAGAGTCAGATTTAATATTGAATACTCCATCTAGATTTAATATTGAATACCCCATCTATTATCTGGAGATAATTATAAAGAGTAATAAAACAAATTATAGAAAGTAGATGGACAACAACAAGACAGTGGAAAATGGAAATGTAAAAATCGTTGAACCTAACAAAGGAAGACAATATCGCTGTAGCTGGCGACATCAATACAATTGTTGCATCAAAGGAAGACACAGGTAGAACATACAGCTTTATCGAAGCAAAAGTTTTTCCAGGAGGAGGTCCTGCTCCACACATTCAAACACGTGAGCACGAAGGGTTTTACGTAGTTGAAGGACAGCTAACATTCAAGGTCGACAAGCAAAGGATTGAGCATTACAAGATATATTTTCAATTGGTGGCTTTTATTATTTTAAAATTT
Source organism: Nitrososphaerales archaeon TH5896 (assembly GCA_014523625.1). Taxonomy (GTDB): domain Archaea; phylum Thermoproteota; class Nitrososphaeria; order Nitrososphaerales; family Nitrososphaeraceae; genus TH5896. The sequence goes on along the minus strand of JAATVP010000187.1, from coordinate 8,678 downwards.
CAATTGTGTAGCACACATACCAACTGTACTGGCTAGTGAAGATAGTTCAGCAGGTATTATATCAATAGAGCCTATGGATGATGAAACATGTCCTGACACGACGAGTTTTCTAAGCATATAAAAGAATTCGCAGTGCGTAGTGATTTCTGATTACTTTTGTTACCTTAGGCAGTTTTGACACTCAGGCTAGTTGGAGATCGTATGCCACTGAAGATAACATTCGTGAATTGCTGTATCTGTTTCGCTTGCTGTGGACTATCTGGACATTTACCACGACATGAGATAGCTAGACCTGACTCACTAGATGTACTAGTACTGATGTTAAAGATACAAAATTCTTTACGTCCGAAGCTTTGTCTTCGTCTGCCAGTACTACTATGTAGTTTTGTCCCTAGTTACTGGTGGCAAATCACACAGAATTTCAGATTTGCTAATTGCCTCATATACCATCTCCTGCAGTTAGTACATAATCTCCAACCCCTACTGTAACCTGCGTTTATTTTCACATTCACTAATTACACTCTCCTGAATCTATCCGCCTAGATCCAATCTCGTGCATTATACTAATATTGAATTTATCTAAAAATAATACATTAATGCAGTTTGAGCGTGGCTTTATCAGAGTTTTTTTCTCCAAGAGGCCAATTAAGATAAAAATTGAAGGCATTTGATTTTTATTCTTAGTTGTTATTTCATTCCTGATGTATCCGATGATCTGACCTCTCCCAGGCCAAGACTTGCCTCAATTGGATCGGATAGCGGACTTATTTTCTGGTCATCGGTGAGCAAAGCCCTTGCTGTTATATTTTTAAGAGTATGATCGTCTAAGGTAGTTGCAAGCTGAATAGTACCTTTGGAATCGTCAAGTACAATCGGTTCTGGAAGGGATGAAGTTTTCAACAATGTTTGGTTTTCAGCGTACACTTCCATTACAGCACTTACGGGATCATCTGTAAATGCAGACGGATTTTCTATTGTATAGTCTAGCAGCATCTTTACCTGATTTCCAGGACTATCGCTTATTGGACTTAAAGGGATGAAGTGAGCTTTATCCAATCTTAAGGATATTCCATCTGGACCAGTGGCAGGAGCAGCGGATTGATCAATTTGATTTTGGTTCGGTCCCAGCAATTCCTCTTCTAATACCGCAGCTCTTTGCTCTTCTCTTAGGTCTGCTGAATTTTCTAATTGTGCATTTGCAATTCTATACAGAGGTTGATTCGATCCTCCCATTAGGATAGTAACACCTAATGTAATCAACAAAGCACATACCACAAAAATTGTCATTGCATTTGCATTTGCGGTTCTTAATAAGACATGATTGTTTAATCGTGTCATACAGAATCTCCAGTAATTGCATTTATAGAGATGATCGAGATATTAGCCATAAGTATAATATTACAGAAATATATAGAAGGAGGCTTAATTGTGTGAATGATATTTATCCTACTTATTTAATTAATTCATGTTGCTTCGAATTGGAAGCTCATTGAAAAAAAATGTTTCTACATTGACCTAGACGCAGACTTGATTAAACCATTACTCGCCTTAGAGCACAGAGAGTTGCCTGAAGTAATGATAGTTACCTGCTTTGACAGTAGGAACAGGAAGTTCCAATACTAAATACTATCCATATAACGGGCAATATCATCCTTTCAACAATAGATTAAGATTAGCAGCGCAAGCAGCGTTAATATTCTCTTGTTGTATCGCAGACAAAAAGGTTATCTACCAATGATCATACATAATAGTATTGTTAAGTGACCATAAGAGTAGTACAAGCACTAATGTCTTTTGTTCTCTTTACTTGGTAACTTGCCTATCTTTGCTAATCTTTGCATTGGCATCGTTTCCTATAGTTATTTCTCAGCAGATTAGTTATGCAGTAAAGCTGCCCACAGGATATTGGTGGATATTTAGTAGCAAGTATCCAAAACTTACGTACGGGAATGAGCTTACTATATCGTCTGTGGCAGTGACAACTGGCAATATTTATAAAGTAACATTATCAGCATTCTATTTTGTTTTGAGTTAGTTCGAGTTATTTTACAAGGCGAGTCGATGGGTTGGGTGGCAGAGGGTCGATAAAGGTCGTAATTCTTATATCGAAAATGCAAAAGGCGAAAATGCTTAATTTAGAATGACACCGCCGGTAATGTGAAAGCTATAGAGACATAAGTATAGTTAAAGCCTGACCTGACCTGCTACTGCCATAACTCTTATACCGTCACCCAACCTTATAATTAAATCATGAACAAGCAGCATACTACATCGGTAATCATAATATTTGCTGTTGGAACAACAACATATACAATAGCACTCTTTTTGGCTCAACTAACCACTCAACTCCGTGAGTCATGCTACCCGTGAAGTCCATGGGTAGCATTATTTGTTCACGCCCATCCAACAGGAAAAGGGTGGGAGTTGTACAACATCGAAACTGATCCCGGTCAGAATAACAATGTAGCAGATCAAAATCCAGATCTTTTAAAACAGATGATCGCTGACTATCAAACTTTCGCAGAGGAGGTTGGCGTTGTGGTTCCCACAGGAGAAAAGTCAGCAGTACAATTTTCAAAGATTTATCCTCCTCTGGGATAGGCTGGCATATCCTTTGGATATTGGGAGTGAAGTGATGAGTAACAGAATTGTTCCAAACGAATTTTGTCTCCAATTAAGATTGCGATACTGTTGCTAACATGTTTAAAATCATTCATTTACTTAGAATTCCCACTTCACTAGTGCCTCCCTTCTTGTTTTTAGTACAACTGATTAGAAACATTGCAAACACAATTGATATCACTGCAATTAATGCAGCAGTAAGAAAAGTTAGATCATATGATTCTAGAGAAGGGAATGAGGTCGAAATATTATTTGTCTCGGATTCTATAATTAACTGGTTTGCATGCAAAAATGTTCCAGCGATTATCGATCCTACCGAGGCTCCTATATGATATATCAGTAGATTCATTCCCAATGATATTCCACTGAATTGCTTTGGAGTTGACGTCAGCACGACATTCACTGAACCGATCTGCATCAAAGCTAATCCAATAGCCACCAATATAAGCACCGTAGCTATTGAGGCTTCAGTGGAATGAAACATAAAAAGGATAAAAAAACCTACTGAAGTAATGATGGTCCCTATTGTAGTAGGTTTAAGATTTCCAAATTTAGATACTACAAAACCAGATGCTACAGAGAATATCAATGAAACTATCATGTATGGCAGTTGAACCTGTGCTATACTTGATGCATCGCCTCCAAACCCTACTGGCGGTGGACTTCGTATTAAAATGGGTAAGGTCTGATATACAACCATTAACGCAGTGAGCCCCACAATCATGTTAATTATATTTGCAGAAAGTATGGTTTTATTTTTTAGTAACTTGAAATCAATCAACGGAGAATGTGCTTTCTTTTCTGAATGAATTAGAGAGATAAATGACACGCTTGAAAACAAGATAATTTGTATTAAATTGTTTGATGAGGCGTGCTTTTCTAAAAGTTGAAGCGTGACAAGAAATGAGACTATTGTAACTGACAGTGTTAGTGCTCCTTTTATATCTAAACTCTTACTTAGTCTTGCGTCTTCGCTATTAATACCTGCAACAGCATATGCATTAGTATTCTCTGTTAGTAGTATATCCTTTCGGACATGAGTAAACGTACAACAAAATTCGGAGCCTTTATTTGAAACCAACTGTTGTAGTTCTATTTCTTTTACGTGTACAAATTTTGCGATTAATCAATTCATGCAATTCTTACACAGCTAATCCTGTAAAGATTGGAGAAAAAACTTTACAGGCTTTGCTCTTTTCCTTTGCCATTGTATACCTGTTTTTTGTAATCTATCCTACAGATACAAAGATTGAGGCAGAACCCAATCAAGATGCTCTCGAAAGAATCTCTAGTAGGTTTTACGACCTGAAGGAGTAAATATAGGAAATGGAGTTAATCCAACTTATCGCGCCAGGCGTGGTTTTTGCTGCCAGTATTATTCCTCTTTATTTTGCAGTAAAAATAAGAAATAAAAGGCAGAGGTTCTTATCATCGCTTCTTTTCATCGCGTTACTATCATACGGGATTCATTCGCTTTTGGAATCATTTGAGGTCCTTAACTATGACATGTTTGTAAAACTCTGTTTCATAGTCTCAGCATTTGGGCTGATGGTTGCTTACTCTTTTCTTCAACTAAAAAGTTCGAATGGGCTCATTGGAGGAATATTTGGGATCGCAATGGTGACTTCATTCGGAATATGGATGGTAGGTGAGCTTCTTGAATCGACTACCATTGTTGCGGAAGGGGAGCAACAGGAAATTGTCGACCTCATTGGCTCTGCTGTGATGACAGGATTTGGCATTTTCATTATTGTCAGGTTTCTGTGGCTACGAAGAATTATGTTTGTAGAATCTAAAGTGTAAAAGGAATATACTTTGCCAGAAGCAGATGTACTGAAATACATGGGGGCTTCCCGTTAGGGGCTATTCGAAACAGGACCACTTCCGCATCCATTGTAAAAGACCTATCACTGATTCTACAAGCTCTTGTCCTCTACCAGTAAAGCGATATTCAACCCTTGTAGGTATTTCATTATATGCTTTGGTGGCGGAAGTCGTGTTTTCTATAGTGGGTTCTCCTTTTCAATGAATTGAGGCTGTTACATAAGATTATTACAAATCCGGCATTTTCTTATGTAACTTTAGGTTCGTTTGGTAGGCGTGTATATTTCTTCTTGAGTTTCTTCCTGCGTGCACTTCTGCCAGCGTCAGTCTTCATTTCTTCCTTCCAGTAAGCGTAATAATAAGGACCATGAGGTTCTTGTTCACACCCTAGTTTTCCACATCGAACGTATTCCTTTCTGATCGTTGCGTTTGTTGGTATCGATTGAACATTAACCCAAGACGTTTGTTCTGCTGATTTAATCCTGTCTAACAGCTTTTGTGATTTATCTAATAGCTTTCTGGTCTTCGCAAAGACATTAGACATGGGAGCGCACCTGATGTTGCTTTTGAAAAAGATGGGTTTATTCCAATCCATTGGGGAATTGAAATCAAACTCATCCAATAATGATGTCATTTGTCTACGCACTGCTGCGTCATGTCTGGACTTTGTGTATATAAGATCTATGTAAAAACCCATGACCCGAATGGAGGTGACAACCTAGCTCTATAGAGATCCAGACTCTAATTCAATGAGCCTCTTGGCGTATGTACCTCAGTTATCATAACAGGAAGTGTAAAGCAAAATGTTGCGCCGTTTTCTTCAATATTGTTTGCTGCCCATATTTTACCTCCATGGGCTTCTATAATACTCCTGCATATGAATAGGCCAAGTCCTGTTCCATGGCTAGATTTTGTCGAAAATTTGGTGAATAATCGAGGCATGATAGCAGGGTCTATTCCTCCACCAGTGTCTTTAATCTTAACTAAAGCATAATTGTCATTACTACCATTATGTTTACTTTCAACAGAAATCGTTATACTACCAGAGTTATCGTCTACAGAGGACTTTACAGCATTACTAAGGAGATTTGTAATCACCTGTATAATCCTATGCTTATCTGCGTGTACAAAAATGTCATTTCTACTACTCTGTAAAGTAAAGATGACGCTTCTCCTTCCTTCATTTCGTTGCATGGCTGCTCGATATTCTTCTATTACGTCCCCTGTAACTTCGGTTAAATTAAATTGAGTTTTCTCTAGCTTTAGTGACTTACTTTCTATCCTTGCTATATCTAATATATCTTCTGCAAGTCTTTGTAGTCTTCTTGCATTTCTACTTATGACATCCAGCAATTCACGTTGTTTTTTATCTTTGATTGTCGAGCTGAGAACGTCAGATAAGCTGAGAATAGGTTGAATGGGAGTTCGTAGCTCGTGAGCTGCTGTATTAATAAACTCTCTCTGTAGCTTGTCCTGACTTCTAAGTTGTTCATTGGCAAGTTTAAGTTGCTCATTTGATCTGTCTAGATCTTCTGTTCTTCTTTTAACTTCCTTACCTAATATGCTATTCCACCTCACTAGAAACAATATTAAAATTGCAACAGCTGCTGTGGTACCTGCGAGTAATGTAAACATCGTTAACCGTTCTTCAGTGAGAATACTATCAATATTTGAATAGATCGTAGAAGTAGGCGTGACTACTTGAACAAAGTAAGTAGGTTGGTTATCCACATATACTGGATACTGTGTGGTTAACCTTTCACCTTCTCCATAATCATAAACAGCGTACCCTGAATTACCATCTAAAAGGCTGTATGTTAGATTATTTAAAACCGCATTATGGTTTACAAAATCCTGTACGTAATCTCCAAAAAAATTCTTTCCAATCAGATCTTGACTAGCGCCTACTGCCAACAAAATTCCTCGTTTATCAAAAACCGCCAAGAACGGAGAGTTAATATCATGAACATTCCCATATTCCTCAAAGAAATTTACTGTAGGTATAGACGTGCCAACTAATCCGATATACTCGTTTGTTTCTCTATTTACAATGGGATGAGTAACGTAAATGCTGTAGACTCCGAGGCTCTCAAATCCGCTTGAAAGTACAGGCAAACGGCTTTCCTTAGTTTCCCTTACCCAGTCTCTCAGCGACAAATCAACATTTGGGTAGGATTCTGATCCTCGTTTCGATATAGATGCGGAGATAATGTCATCCTTATCCAAAATAAATAACTTGTTTATTACGTTATCTACTTTGTCATAATTTTCCTTTATAAAAGATCCCGCTTCATCGCTTGTAAAATCCCCGCTTTGCAAGTATCTAGAATTGGCTAGAGCGTATAGCCTAGTTGTGACCAAGTCAAGATCTGATCCTATATGTTGTGATAAGGACTCGGTGGATCCTAATTGACGTTGCTTCTGTTCCTCAAATAAGCTCTCCCTTACTTCGTTTTCTGTCCTATTCTGCAAGTAGAAGAAGAATCCATATGAAAAAAGAATAATTAAGACCACGGAAATGACCCCAATCTTCTTGAACCTAAAGTAAGGCGCTAATGATTTCGTAACGATTCGTATTACAAATAGAGATTGTCGCTAATTAATTTGTCTTTAGAACTACTTATTTAGCGTACAGTTGAGTTGACAGAAATTTCAATATTTTACTAGAAACATAAAATATTCGCTTAGCACGGAGGATGCATTCTATATCATTACCATCTGCATAAGATACTTATTTAAGGCAAACACAATCTTAATACTCTGTTGTTCGTACGAAGTGCGATTTTGATGTTTATATTGATAGTATGTAGCATTATAACTGCCATTCTGAGTTTGAATGTGCCAACAGCATCAGCTCAGAAACAAAATGTTACCCTTACAACTATCCTTGACAACTTGGGAGACGAAGAAAGGTGGACAAGTATTATGCAGGAGGCCCTATCGGAGCTTCAGAAACGACATCCTGAGATTCATATAGAAATCGCATATAATCAATTTCAACATCCAAACGAAAGGACAGAATTCTTGAAGGCCATGACTAATAATACCCCAGTTGATCTAATGTCTGTTGATCAGATATGGCTTGGTGAGTTTGCAGGAAAAGGATTATTGACAGATCTTACCCCATATATCGAGAGTTGGAATCGTTCCGCCTCAGATTGGTATGAGGTAAATTGGGATGGAGGATCCTATAACGACAAAGTGTATGGGATCTGGTTGTGGACCGATGTTAGAGGAATGTACTACTGGAAAGATATGCTAGAGGAGTCTGGGGTTGACCCTGTCTCGTTGAAAACATGGGAGGGATATATTGCGGCTGCCAAAAAGCTAAATTCAGCTTTTAATGGAAATGGAATTGAAGGCATGCATCTTACTGGTGCCAGCCACTCTCCTGACCTTTGGTACCCTTATTTATGGATGCTAGGGGGCGATATTGTAGAACGTAAGGCGGGACATCCCACTAAGGATATTTATTGGTTTCCTGCATATAATGGCAGCGAAGGGGTTCAAGCTCTTCAATTTCTCGACGATCAAGTCGATGCAGGAATAACTCCCCAGAAAAACCATTCTTGGGGCGAGGAATTTGTCGATAGAGAATTTGCGGTTATGATAGAAGCTTCGCACGTACCACTGTATTTCCAACCAGAGCAGCCGCAGATTATTAAAGAAAAGGTAGGGTTTATGCCTTTACCTGTGCCCTCAGTCGAAGCTGCCCAAAATGCTACGCTAATGGGTGGATGGGAGCTAAGCATTCCGATAACATCCAAAAACAAGGCGCTGGCTTGGGAGCTTATTACATTGGTCGCAGAACCCAATATACTTGCACCATGGCTTGCTAAATATGGTTATCTACCAACGCAATTGGCAATAGGCCAGGGTGAATTCTCTGACGAATTGCGTCGGTACAATCCGTATTACGAAGAGATGATATCGATGATACCGACTGGCCTAAGTAGACCCAGCATTCCTGAATATCCGGAGATAGCTGATAACATAAGAGAAGCAATAGACGAAGTATATTATGGCAAAAAACAATCGAATGTTGCTCTACAAGATGCAGCTGTGAAGTCTGCAAAAGTATTAGGATGGCAATAAGACCCTACTACTACTGGTCCGGCTGCTCATTCCCTGTTACCAGAACACGCAGAGAAGGCTGCATAATATCTGGCCATAAATGTACGTATGTGAGAATACTACTGACGTGGTATCATCAGTACTATTGTACTGCATTC
>JAATVP010000186.1 GCA_014523625.1 Nitrososphaerales archaeon TH5896 | reverse complement strand
TTCTGGACTATTATGGGAATAGCTATGGTATACTATCTTATTGATTTTCCGCTTTTTGTTTTAGGATACTTTACTCCATCAGAAAATGTAGATGCAATGACGAATATTCTTATTTTTTCAATGGCTGGACTTCTATCAGGAATCATATTTGGAGCAGCATTCTTGTCTGTGGCTAGAACTTTACGAAAAGATAGTAGTCTCAGAAAGCACATGATGATTGCAGCATACGGATTTGTTCTCTTTTACATTGCCGGTTCTGCTAATGCCGCACAGGCTGCGTATCCACCATATGGAATTGTCGCTGTCTCTTTTACCGGTCTATCTTGCTATTTGATTTATGTGGGTTTATATTCCTCTGCTGTTACTGTTTCCCAAGATACAACGCTGCGACTTTCTATTAGAAAGTCTTTATCTGACCAAGCAAAGTTTCTGGATAGTATGGGATCAGCCCATATGGAACAGGAACTACAATCAACTGTTTTAAATATTGCAAAGAAGAATGCGGATGTGCTAACTGAAAAGACCGGGGTTGAAGCTTCGATGACTGATAGTGATATCAAAGAGTATATGACGATGGTATTGAATGAAATCCATAAATCATGACATCCATCTATCTATTCTTCCTCCTGTCCTGGTTCTTCTTCTCCAATAGTTCCATTAGTCGCTAATCTCAATATTGGTCCAAATGTTTCTCCATTATCATCACTAACTCTCATAACAGGTATTTCATCTGTCTGATTAGTTTCCCACCACGATACTACTACATTTTCTCCATCGGAGTCTATTTCTACTCTCTCTGATTCTGAGTCAGTTGTATTGCTGAGATTAATCTTATCTGAGAAGCTTGAGCCGCCATCCGTAGATACCCGAAACAAGACTTCATTATTGTTATTGGCTGTGTTATTACTCCACCAAGCTACGTAGACATTATCACCCACTATAAGCGGTGGGGCTCGACGAATTGACGTGGGTGCTCTTACTTCTTGTTCTATCAAAGAAATTGTTGCTGTTGTTATCGTGATTGCAGCTAAAATCAATATAACAAATATTTTGGTAGAATAATGGTTCTTCATTACATCTTCTTCTTACATTATCAGATATATATGAATGATACCGAAAGAGAGCTCTCGTTAAAATTGTGTTGGTGCCAATCAGAAACTTTAGAAATTGGAAAATAGCCTGATTAAATTGACTTACCGATGCGAATCAAACTTTTGAAGATAATTTTTACCATCTAATGTTATAACTAGCTCGTTAAAGTGATTTGTAACTACATAATGTATTTGCTTCAAAGCATCAGTCCAAGTTCTTACTAATACTATATCTCCATCAAATCTTACCGCAATCTGTTCTTCACTCTTGCCCTCAGAAATACATCTACGTACGTAAGCTAATGATTGGCTCTCAGATGGACCTCGAATGTTTGAGTTTTTATTCATTAGCCATTCGCCACTAGATACTTTGTAATTTACAATACTTCTTCAACAAAGTATTCATCATTTTTAATTAAATCCGCTTAATAATCTATCGATTTGGGGGTTAATACATTCAAAATATCTTTCATAAAGTATTATATATGTTACTATCTAGATATGTATTAAGTAATACTGGTTGGGATGAGAAGACAGAGCAGATTCAAGTTATCGTAAACAAAAGAAAGTACAAGAATTCTGAATACGAAGACGTCACTGTTGAATGTTTGATGAAATATCTTGAATTAGAGAATTATGAACAGTTCTAAGATTTTCTTAAACACAGTCATGTTCCAATATTCAATTAGATTGATTTTTCAATAACGAATGATACGAAGCCATTTATATGATGATGTCCAATTTTGATTATGGTAGAAGATAATGATTCAAATATATATTCAAAAGAAAACTATAACTTATTAAACGGAATGAAACGTTATTTGCGAATAGAACACCAAGAGGATGATAAAGACCTACTGGATTATCTCCGAAAGCAATCAGGTCTACATCGTCATTGACCCTGATCCAGGGCTTTTTTGCTGAGTTACAGTCTAATAGTTTCTGATATTACAATACAATACGTTTATTCATTATATGGCTTCAGTCCAAGATTCAGTTTGAAGAAAGCTGGTAGGAACGTGGATGCCACTAACCATGACATCAGAATAACTTTACTAAATGAATATTATTGGTACCTAATGTTAACTAATCATTATTTTAGAATCTAAACTCATTCATTACCTAGCACATTATCAGATTCAACTGTCAGTAGTAAATGACCAGATTGGGTCATTAGTAAATGACCCAATCTGGTCAATAACCTGTGTTTGATCAGAAGCATCAAGATCTTCGTCATTAAAAATACGCCTAAGCAAACTTATCATCAATTACATGGTTTGAATATGAATGAGACCATTTTACATGAAATAAATAGATAGTACGGCCGAAATCACAGGAAGGCTAACCAAAGGAGAATTCATGGTTATATTAGGTTGATTAAGGAACTAAAAACATAAAGTATCATTTATGGGGGACAAAGAGATACTATTATTAGGGCTCTGAAAATGCACCTAATTCCCTCCGTCCCTTTCACTGAGGAAGAGCTTCTTAGCAAGAATCCAACTAGGCAAACACTTAGGAAAATAGAAGTCTTCCAAAGCACTGTGTCGTACGCAATTCTTGCAGAGCTGCAAAAAAAAATGCAGAAACGGGAGACATGGTAGCCATTGCCACGCTCAATGATCCACATTCGGCTGCCGATTATTTTCGTTTCATAATGGTACTGGCAATTCTTCATAGGCGACATACTGCGAATAAAGACGTCAAGACAAGTAAAGTGAGAGGGAGGAGGATATACAAAGTACAATACTACATAGGTGATGACGGAACTCCTATCATGTTAAACCCAGTTGCTCAAACCAAAAATAAGGTTAAGTTGAGATAGCCGTCTTATGTATATGTAAGAATAATCTTACCAATTTGTAAAAACACTGAGTCGATAAGTTATTCATCAGGGGAGAACCTCCTGGAGCCGTAGACATAAGTTTAATCAAAAAATAATAATAATAATAAACATCCATTACCAGTCTGCAATAACTTTCTCGGAAACTATGTGTTGGGACTTCAGTCGATATAATACTGCTCCTTCAGTAGTATTCCTTTTTGCATATCTGTCGGCCTTTTCCGATCCCACATATCTTGCTGAGATTTTCCGCATCCAATGTAGGAAGTCATTAGATTCATTTAATGTCTTCTTATCTTCTATATCTGGATCCTCTCGATAGCATCTAAAATACTCAGCTTTGCCAAATATTGTAACAAACGAATACGGAAATTCCTGATAATCGACACAAATACTGACTCTTGGATCACGTTGAATGTTCTTTCCTTTAACTGAAATAGCCTCCGTTCCAAAAATAATACTACCATCATCGTCAAGGACAAACCATAAGGGAACTACATGTGGACTCCCATCTTCCTTGACTGTGGCTAGTTTTGCAGTAAGAGTTCCTTGGCTAAGGAAACCAGCAAGCTCATCCTTCGACATTGCTGTCATAAAAGTGGATTTTCACCAATTTTGTTTCTAACTTTCGATAATGGTCTTCAAGTGATTGAGATCTTTTTCGACTGTTTGTATATCTTCAACAAAACCCTCTTCTGTCATCTCCGGTGGCTGAAATACAGTTAGCATTACTTCGCTTCCATCGCCGTTCTTCACCACTCGCATAGGAACGTATACTTCTACCCCAGAAGTTAACTTAACGTGATGATCTAAGATTCCAAAGTTATTTCTTTCCGTAAGCATAACTTTATTCTGCCCATGTAGAGTATCTACGATCCATTCCCCATTTACCTCTTTAATGAAGGGAAAGGTACTGGATGCCCACCTAGGCAAGTTTTCAAGGTTTGAGAGAAAATCATAGACTGTTTCAGGATCGCTTTTAATGGATTTATTCATCGTTTTTGATTTCATCATAGCATCATCAGTTGATGAAAACTGCCTAATAAATAGCTGAGGAGGAAGAAACAGCGAGTACAGGTGATTGGTTAAAGAAGTAACTTCTCGTGATGAAGTACAAGTAGAACATTGATTTGGTTGACGTAGGGGCGACGACTTAATTCATTCGTTCAAGTTTCTTAAGGTCTTCTATATCAGTTCAACTCATCTTCAACCGAATTCCTAAATATTCCAACATCCAATACCATGTGACAAACTGATTCATATGCTAACCATATTGAGGTCTAAGTATCCTAAACGTCCAAAAAATCTTCTTAACTTATACAATATGCATTTTAACAGCCTTCAAGATCGAAATTGACTTGTCTTCGGCTCCTAGCATTAATGTGTACTCTCCAGGAATCATATTTTTAGAAGGCGTAAATACGAATGATACTTCTTGTTCAATATCATCGTCATTGTCGTCACTATTTCCTTCATAAGAAATTATAGGGACATCAAAGTATCCTGTAGAATTTCCAAGGTATCCGGTAGAAGTAAATGTTCCTGCTGCAGTCATCATTATAAGGTCATTGTATTCAGATATACCTCTGATTGAGGTTTGTTCATCTTCATCATCATTATCGTCATCATTGCCAAAGCTATCATCAATATCATCGTTTTGATCATTGTGGCCTTTCTTAAGGTTCTTTTCAATAACTAACTCTATTTTCTCAGATTCTCCTCTCTTAACAGTTACTTCCCTATCAGATTCTAGAATCTTAATTTCAAACGGGCGATCCTTGCTAGCGTCTATTCTTCCTATCTTGTTTGTGGACCATTCTGTAAACCACACTTCTTCTGCAGCATAATTCCCGTCCTCGTCTCTCCCTTTATTATCATTTTCCATGAGTGCAAAATTCAACACATTAGCAATACCACAATTCTTCATTACGGTATGGTACTGCTCAACCAAACCCTGTCTATTACTCCCTCCAACATCTTCACAATTACCCCATTCACTATTTTGAGAAGGGATCCAGTATTCTACAAGCTCTTGCTCTGAGGGATCAAATCTGGATATCTTATTTCCTTGCTGTTGGTTAAACCATATAGAACCATCACTTGATTTTTTGATCCACGAAGGTAAAGTGTAATATTTATTGCGAAGATCATCTATCTGGGTTCCGTTAACACTATTATCAATATCACCACTACTATTATGAAAAGGTATACCAAAAATCCTCGGAGAAGCCATTGAAGTTGTATATCTTTCGATATCTACGTCATAACTTATATAATCGCCTCGTGCTTCCCTTGTACTGGTCTGTTTATTTTTCTCATCACTTTTCATTTTTTCGTGCTCGCTTATTTCATAGTTATGAAAGATGCTTGTTCCAGGATTCGTAATCCATAGCTCTGTAGAAGTATCACCCCGGTTATTGTTTTTATCAAGATTACTATCACCTAGTACTATGCCAAGAGGAGAGCTAAGGTCGTCTGGTAAGCCGAATATATTAAAAGCTTTACTATCGAGATCGTACTCTAAAATCTGACCTTTTCGTGAATAAGATAACATGGAAATCCAGACCGAATTTCTGTCTTCATCAAATTCAAATGAACCTGAAGTCACATAAAACGGGTCTATATTCTTAAATCCATGCTCTATAGGAAGTTTTAATTCATGGATACCACTAGTAGTTCCATTTTGTAAATCTTCAATTTCTGCATACCACAAGGATGGAGCGAACGTACCAATAAAGTATATGGACTTAAAGTCAACATCACGAATATCCTCCTCATCCGTAGTATCATCATTTGCACTTTCATTAGTAACAATATTGATAGTTATGGGATAAGTCGTGCCAAATGATTCTGACTGACCTGGAATTCTGTACACTTCGAACTGCTCGGTAGATTTCTTAAAACGCCATAACGCATTCTGAGCCGTGTCAGTGAACCAGATCTCGTCTGACTCATCATTAATTTTATCGTCTATTTTCACATCCCATACTTGCGAAAAGCCTTTTGGATTTTCTCGAACATACCATTGCGGAATTGTATGCTGCTCAAATTTATTTTTAGCAATGTCATACATCCCTAATATTCCCCTTTTTGTAGATACATACCAGACTTGCTTGTCTTCGCTATCCACGGCAATGCCTAACGGCATTTCACAGCTTTGAGGGAGCTCATATTCCAAAACATAGTCTGAGAATTCAGTTGTGGTTGAATTAGCCCCACAAAAGCCCTTAGTAAATTCATCTTGCAGTGTATTAGTAGTGATTACAGAAGAATCTGAAGTTAGATTTGAGCTCTTGGATCTATTAATACTGTTACTATTATTATTGTCATTTTTATCATCATCTTTACCCAATACAGTAAAATTCAATGGCACATCAACAAAATGAATACTAGAATCTTTTGGATGCTCTGAATCAATTCCATTGCTATCAAAATGCTGCTGCTGGTCGAACCCGTGTCCATAGACATGATCATACCCTATATTGTTAGGATCAATGAAAAAAGCATACAACGCAAGTAAGAACACTAGAGTAGATATCATCATTAACAACGCTCTCGGAGGCATAATAGTCATAGTAACCATGCGAACACAAATACATGGATCCGCATTGAAATTAACCTTTTCAAGAATAATTCAGAAATTGAGAATCCTGAATGCGCGCACTGAATTAATTATTCGCTCTTTAGAATCTATTGCTAGCAGAGGACTGTCTACAACAAGATAGCGGCAGTATTTGTACTACTCATTACATTATCTCAATCTGTTCCTATTGGATATGTAACTACTTATCCTGTTATCCCCTGCTAGTGAATTTACTTGTCATACATAATATATTAATATGGTCTCGTTAACTTGAATCCTTCTAATAAAGAAGACTAATACTGTTGTTTGAATAGGTCGAACTATTAATGATGCTGGACATTAATTTATGAACTATATACAGGTCTACAATATTTATTCAAGCTTAACTTCAGATAAATTAAGACCGCAGAGCCTCAATGTTTATATTGTATGGAGGAATGAAAACTCTCAATGATAGTGACAAACCATGAAGGAAAGCTCGTCTCAAAGATTGGATACAGCGTTATATTCGTCGTACTGGCTATCTCGTTCGTTGTTTTAGGTCCTGCCGAAGCCATAGCGCAAGGTACAAATGCTACGAATGCAACTAGTCCGGCAGCAGGAGGAGCAGGAGGTCAAACGACAGTAGTGATGCCAGCAGGTTCAATGGATCCTAATGCTGGAATAGGATATGATCCGGATCCTGTGACTGTATCAGCTGGTAGCTCAATAATTTGGGATAATCAAGACAACGCCCTTCACACAGCAACTTCTGGAAATCCTGAAACAGCAGCTCCCGACGGACTATTCGACTCAGGAATGGTGGGAGCAAAGACACAAAGCCAACCAATAGCCATGCCATCTGAACCAGGAGAGTATGCTTACTTTTGTACACTGCATCCATATCTGACTGGCACGGTGGTTGTAGAGTAATAACTTTCCTTTTTTTATATTAGCATACTTGACTATTTTGTGCTAGAGAAATCAAAATCAATGAATAAATACAATCAGATAACTTGGCCTTTCCTTTATGACTGAATAATTAGATCTCGTTAGTTCTGATCGACAATACACGATATTATTATGCGTGTTAATCGATCCCTGAAAGTCTGTATATAGAACATGTCCGGCTTTATTTTTAAAATTTTAGGGATTATTACAAAATTTACTGGAGACTTAATGGTGTATTTGAAGATCAGTGTTCTAAAGAGCTGATGTTAGTAAAGGATAGAATCACAAGATATGACGACCCATGCCTCCGGTCGAAACCGCGCAACGTGGTCGCCATAATGTATACAATCTGAGATTGCAGTCTTAATAGGACGATATCATATAAAAGCAGTACTTATACAAAGAGGAATCTTGCATATTTAACAAATAAGCTCTGGATCTTGAAATGACAGTTCACCTTTATGGAAGAGTCCTTGACGACTAAATAAGTCACATGAAAAGACATTAGAGCTATGTATAAAAATGAAGCACACCTATGGGTGGTATTAAATATATGTTTTATCTTCTTCAACTAGCAATTTGATAGCTAACCATGTCTGGGACTTCTGGCATCCGCAGGTAGATATTCTTCGAGCAATATGAAAAAATGGTTAGAAAAGAAACTTAAAGAGGCCAATAAACTAGATCGATTCAAGCTATTCTCGTTCTCTAAAATAGGAAATCGTAGCTATTGATATTAAGTTCTGAAGCCAGCTAATAAGCCAAAGGGCATCATCCAGAAGTATAGTTCATCAAAGGTTGTCATATGCTCTTTGGTAATGTCATATGCAAATCTGTGTGTGGGACTTCTGGCACACACATATTTTATTTAATAAAGTCAAATTGTCTTAAGAATACGTACTTCCGACTAAGCTTCTATTGAGAAGGTTCATCCTCGATTAGGGCGAAAAAGGCCCTAAGATCAATTCTGTGAAAGACTGGTCTGGAGGGGCTCTAGATGGTTGTCAGAATTTAGATCTAAAAGCCCCTCTTGGTAGATCATTTGTTTATTTCTTGGTGTAATTATTATTATTCCATGGATCTATTTGAATAGATAAGATGATTCTAGATTTCGAAGAGTATCATCATCATCAATAATTTGATTTCCCTTTACTAGCGATACAATGAGCATCTCTAGTATATATTCAGAAGATCAAGTAGTTGGGAGTGCGATAAATTAGGAGGGGTGTCTGTTTGCGTGGAACACCAAAACTCCTCCTCCTCCCGACTGTATGAGCAACAGCCTCACACAGGAATATATAATTGAGATATTTGAATAGGTTAGACGATTCTAACGATTTGAGAGGAGCGGAAGGTGCTATATACTCGTGTAAACAGAACATGCGGTATAGGATCACCTCAGAATCAGAACTATGCTTTCGTTCTAGGTTTGTTTCTTTTCAAGTTCTGTAATTCGCTTCTCTTGTTCTGAAACTCGTTTCTCTAAATCGAGGACCTTACGGTTTGTATCTAGGATTTCTTCATCATTCTTAACCATATGATGTTGGAGGGTTTAAAGAGAATATTTATTTGTCGTGTCTTTTTTCACATTAGAGAATTGACTTGCCCAATCTTCATCATCGTAGCACAAAAAAATTTGAAGCACGAATTGCTCGATTGGACTTAAAGTGGGGCGATCCATCACGTTCTGGCATGACTTCGTAGGTCGTCATGCCTTTTCATATTTCGTAGTGCGAGCAGCCACAGTAGGGATCTGTATTTTCAATATCTCCGATTCAAACATGGTTGTCCTGCCTCTCTGGCAAATCATTTTCATAATTTGCTGAATGAGTTTAATTGCGCAGTACTAGTATCAAAACAAAATACGGCCATGGCTACAATTATCTCATACATGTGGTAGGGTGGGGCTTCATATTGGTATGTCTCATGGTCGTGCAGCCTCTTCTCATTTTATAGAAATACCAAAAAGACTTTTAGTTTGAATAGGTTTTAAGAATGCATACTGACACGACGCAGTAAGGTAGACGGCCATATCCTTTCTTCATGAAAATTCACTCAATGGCTGTCTATCCTTCTCAAACAAATATACATAGCGTAATAACGAATATAGCACATATTTCAATAAGCCAATATTCTTTCCAAAAAAATGAACGGTTTCACTTAGAAGTTGATTATTTGCTAATACCCTTCAACCCCGGGTAATAAGGCCCTAACTGTGAAAAGTGTTAAAACATTCTCACTAGTCATGACAAGAGTTGAACTTGTTGGAAATGCATGGTTTACAAAACACGTTATTAGGCCAATTCATTCAATACCAGCATAGCAAGAACAAAGTCATAAGGTTGCAAAATAATGATCAACAGTCTTCAATGTTACTTCTGAATAGTTGTTGAAGGTCTCGTTTTGCCGAAGAAGACCTTTACGTGTGAACGGAAGAGATAGTATATGATCACCCCATTAATCGCTATGCCGATGATATGAGAAATAATTCCAGCCCAAGAAACATCAATATCATATGATAAAAGCGCATTAGCTGTTGTTATAGCAGAAATTATCTGGACTACGATTGCTATGATTGATAATACTACTGTAATTGTCCAAGCCCATCCTTTTCCTTTCAATAAGCCGTATGATACAACCAAATATCCAATACCAACTGCAAGTACTATGCCTCCTATTATGAGACCAATACTGCCAAAGAATTGAATTAAAGCTTGTAATTCTGCAGCATTCTGCACTTCTTGTTGTTGTTGTTGCTGTAGTTGAAGCTCAGATTGTTGTTGTTGGTTTATTACAATATTTTCTATAGGAACGGTCGCAAAAAATGTCCCAAATGCCAGAAATGAAAGCCCACCGAATACTAATAAAACACCTTCTATGATAGCAAGTACAGCAATTATTGTAACTCCAAATGGTCTTTCCTGTGATTGGGTCAATTTGTTGATTCGACTGTTGAACAAAAACACATTAATAAAGGTACTTGAGAATTTGTGTGCGGAGAATTAGAAGCAAAGGGGACATAAACTTGAGATAAAATATACAAGTCATGTCCCACAAGCGGATAATCGACTAGTGTATTCAAATGTTGCCATTATCCTCTTATTGCTACACACATAACTTCGAAGGTCATGAATTCCTCATGAATACGGTAGGCACTGGTTACATTTAGGTTGGACCTCGGGGGGTCCCTCCTAAATTTAGAACGTAGCTTGCTCGCACGTACTAATGGTGTGTGCACAAGTTTCTCTATATAAGGGAGGACCGAGCGAAATGCCAAGCTCGAGTAGGGTCTAGTAAAGCTGCCTTACCTGCCATGGCATTTTTGTCTACCTTATGACTAGTAATAT
>JAATVP010000185.1 GCA_014523625.1 Nitrososphaerales archaeon TH5896 | reverse complement strand
CAACGGGAATTCTGCTTCTTAGCCATGACCTGAGATCTAATCGATGCCAAGGATTGATCAATTTGATACACTGCTAATTTCTCACGTCCAAATATTTCAAACTTTTGAAGTATTGTTTGAAATAGGATCTCCTCTTCTACTTGTTCGCTTATAAACCATTGTAAGAACAAGGATGTAGCACGGTCTTTTTCTTTTTCAGCTATTTCTACTAAATCGTTGATAAGCTTTGTAACAGTCTGTTCGCTTTTTAAAGCAGCTTGAAAAGTAGATTCAAGTGAATTGAATTTACTTTGAGGTTTTTCTATTGCCGGAATTATGGCTTCGGCTTCTGCATTATTAAGGTAATGAACGAACTTTAACATGTGTGTATTTTCCTCGGTTGCTTGTTCGAAAAAGAATGCGGCACTTCCGTCATATCCTGTTCTTTCACACCAAGATCCCATCGCAATATATGCATTGATAGCTGATGCTTCATACGAAATTTGATCATTGATCGCTTTTTCTATTTTTGAAGATATTCTCATTGGTACAACCTTGGTGTCTTTCTTATATCTATATTTATGAGATTGACTTTTTTCTTTATGATACTAATAATAAGTGACAATATTTAAAGAATGGCAATGAAAGAAAAAGAATTTATGTCAATGTAGAAAGAAAGTCAGAAATCTTGGAAATATTTTAATAATTAATAAGTCAGGGAACTCCTTTTTTATTAATAAGATTAATTGATATCTCGAATATCTATCTAGGCTTGGTATGTCAAAACGAAGTTTAACGAAGTAAAAATCCTATTCTAGCTCCTCTCAGACTATGGTTGTCCATTCTTATTCTGTGAAGAATATCTCAATAAATGGAATTTTAAGTATTGATCTGCCTGTTACAGTATCTACCTAAGCTGAGTAGCTACATACTATGTACCGAATAGTAAATGATTATGGAATCGTTTATGCAGAGATCCACATATGCATGCATACTAGATATGATGGATATTCGGATGAATAAACCTGTCATTCTCCCCAGGTCGATTATCATACAAGAAGTTTCTAGGCAGGTCAGGAAGGTATGAAAAGGCTCGTGTTACAATAGACCAGCGATTATCAGCCGAGACATTTACCCCACAACCGTGATCTCAATGAAAATGGTCTCTTGATCTTGTCAAACAGACTGCTGTACCATCTAATGTACAATTGTAAACCTTACCGTTTACGAAGAGCACTGTAAGTAGTAACACTAGCACACATAGGAGGTACAGCTTATATAGCCGAAAGCTACTCGGGTGTAAATGCTAGCGCTTCAACAAGTGCAATCATATAATCTACATGAACTTAGACTTGGTCGGTAACTAGGCATAGGAAAGCTCCAGAATGTTTAGGTATTTAGCTTCTAGTTCCTCTGCTTTAATACCTACAAGCCTAAGGGTATTATGCGTAATCACTAACTTTAACTTTAATAATATACATGAATGAATTAATCTCTATGACACAATTTCTCAAATTGAAATGAATAGGGCTATTATTCAGCGCTACTTTGACGCATACAATAATAAAAATGAAAGAATATTTGATGAAATAATATCTTCTGATTACATTGACCATGGCCAATCTGCGTATATGGGCTCACCAGGAAAAGGAATTGATGGAGCAAAAAATGACCTTAGGTTTTCTTTGGATAGGTTAGATGACTTGAATTACGTGGTAGAGGAGATGATTGCATCACCTGCCTATCCAGATCTTGTAGGTGCATATTGGAAGGGAACATTGATACCAAAAGCAACCTCAAACAATCAACAAGCAGAAAAAACAATCAACTACAGGGGCATAAGTATATACCGCATTCAAAATAATAAAATGGTAGAAACCTGGCACGTGGTTGATGGATTGCCTAAAGGAGGATTCTGATAAGTCAAGTTATTC
Organism: Nitrososphaerales archaeon TH5896; assembly: GCA_014523625.1. GTDB lineage: Archaea > Thermoproteota > Nitrososphaeria > Nitrososphaerales > Nitrososphaeraceae > TH5896. The sequence goes on along the minus strand of JAATVP010000185.1, from coordinate 8,855 downwards.
AATCAAAAGCAGATGTAAATGAGTATCAAAATCAAAGAAGCTAACTGAGTCGGGATTCACTACTGTCCGACCTCAGGGAGGCTTTCTATCATAAAAAGATAGGAGAGTTTCCACTTCCCTATGGTGTAGCTATGCCAAGTCATTAGTTGATGATGTCGCACTATCCTTCCTGCAAACTCCATATGAAGCCGCGGCCAAATGTGCAAAATGGGTTCGACATGCACTGGAATGTCACTCTGTGAATTACAGGTTTCATAGTTTTGAACGGGGATCAGACAATTCTTACGATAGGGTCAGATCCCAAACTATTTGATCAAATGTTTCCAATACATGATTCGAGTACACAGTAAAAGTTCAGTCTAAATATTTAGCTGTGATCAGAAAGAGGCAAATAGATATTCTAAAAAGTCTAAAATGATACAATAATGGGCAGCAGAGAAAAGTCTTGATTTTGATGAATAATATATTCTAATTTAGATTCAATCATTATACGATTATTTTATTTTGTTAGAGGTGATTTTATTGCCAGCAACAACCTGGCCTCCTATATTTTGCATAGTTTTCATGCTGAATAAGCTCTTGTTGTGAATTGAATACACTACCGCATAATTCACATCTGTAGGATTCAAAATTGGACATACCAGTGAGAGATTTAATGCGGCATTTCATATAAAGTTTAATTTCAATACTCTGTGTCTTAGCTAGAATCCAACTAATCTACTTTAGATGAGTGTTTACATGCATCATTATCATCATCATATCATATCATTTCAGGAAACCTACTTTTACATGATAACCTCGACAAGAAGGACTCTGTTTAGTAGGGAGTGCCTTTGTCTCTTTGGGTTTTGAAGGCGGCAATATACCACTCAAATTCTTCAAGAAATTTTAATACCCTTTTGTCATATGCTTCATCCATTAGTTTCCCATCTTCGCCAAATACCTTATTAACTCTTGATATTGTGAAAGATGAAGATATGGACGGAGCCCCTAGCTCTGCAAATATTAACCTCAGCTGCTGAGAAGCATTTATACCACCAAACATTCCTGGAGAGTATGAAACAATAGCCGATGGTTTAAAAAAATACTCTTCCAAAAAATAGTCTAAAGTATTTTTCATTGCGCTAGATGTACTACGATTATATTCAGGAGTCACAGCTAGATATCCCTCAGCGTCATTTATTTTGCTTCTGAGTGATTTCATTTTCTCTGAAGGCTCTGTCATCTCCTTATACATTCTGTCAAGCAAAGGGAGATTCAGTTCCAGGGGATCAATAAAAAACACCATGTGGTTACGGATTCTCAATTTCTCTTCCATCCAGCGAGCAACTTTGATGCCCTGACGATCTCGTCTAACAGATCCGACTATTAATGCAATCTTCGCCATGGTTCTAGCTTTATTCAACTTGTATTAATATTTATAATGCTATCGTAATTCCATCGTTAATTCGTGTAAAGGAATTTGATTGGTAAATGAATAAAGATAATATCAGGAATGAATATACTGCGAACTTATGCTCAACTTTAACTACATGTTCTCCCCATGTGCTTGAATTAACTAACACGTTTTACCCATCCAAGTCATAAGCATCAAAAGTTGACTATAAAATTTTAACAGTTTCAAGGTTATTGATATGGATTAGTTCCTTGCAAAGAAAACAAAGAATTTCGCAACAAAGAACTCTATCTTTTAATCGTAAATTATACTGTATCCTATAGATTACAAATCAGTTCAACCCCTGTTTTATCAAGTCTATTCACTATACTTATCTTGTTAGCTGTATTCATACCTCGACCAATTGCATCCAGTACCAGGAAATGATTGGGGCTTTCGTTAGCCTTCATCTCTCTCGACATATCTAAAATGACTTATGCCGTGTATTATAATAAATTATTGATGTACTATCTATGCAGTGCAGCATATTGACCCAGACGTACTGTATTATAGCGGTTTGTTGTGGCAGTTAGCTTTAACTGTTTGTATCATCTAAACCCAGCTTTACCACCTATCGTGATTATATCTTTCTGCTGCGTGCTCTAATGAAAAGACGTCGTTAATAGGCCTTAGCCAGAAAGAGTGTGTAACCACTATCCTTAATAATATGTGAATAATTTAATCACTATGGATATTAGTCCGTTTCATGTAAATATTCCGAACTTACCGAATTGCGCAGGCGGATAAATGCGACAAGGTGGCCCGAAAAGGAAACGGTCACGGAGCCAAACTTCAGTCAGAGAGGTGCATCGCCAAATTGGGGCCAAGGCGTACAGCTTGCCACGATTCAGAAACTCGCACGTTATTGGGCTACAGATTATGACTGGCGCAAGGTCGAAGCTAGACTGAAGGCTCTGCCACAGTTCATTACAAACATCGATGGTAGTACCTGTTCGCACATATTCAAGAACAAGAAATATACGAATGGCAGCATATGATAGAGCAAAACCAACAGAACCATCCCCGAAGGCATCAGACACATATACCGCCAAGAAAGCAGCACCTACCATTTGCAAAAGTACTAAAATTCTGTGTCCCAAATCATCGGTGTCAAATCTAGTAGCATAAAAGACAGCACCAGTCCACGACCACCACACAGGAACGAAGAGAGCTAAAAAACCAAGAAAACCATTTAATGTGAAATTTTCGTCTAAATAATGAGCAAGTTGAAAGATAACGACTACAAAAACAAGGTCATAGAAGAGTTCAAGCCATGTTGCGCGACGGTTCGCATTGTTGCTAGCGATTTCTTTTTCATTCAATATCATTGTACCACGATTTTGACAAGAAACAGATAGGCCACCACTGAATATCAAAGTTTCATATATCTTCTTTTAAATCTCAATGTCTCTATTGCCCTACAGAGAACGCGTTCCTATGTATAGCTCATTGCTTCTTTTTATGTTTCTCAATACGGTTAACAATGGTAATGTGTAATAATTTCAGAAAGTAGGATCATGATTATCAGTTGTTGATTTTAACGAAGATTTCATTAGATGAATAACCACCTTCTAGTCAGAGTCTAACCAAATGTGAATGTGCAGGCTTGGAATCCGCCCTTTATGCAGTAAAGAAGTGACGTCGTATCAAGTTATTGGATTTAGCCTGACTTCTCAGTTTCAAATTTAGTTAACATTATTAGAGATAAATCTATACGAACATTATAGAAGATAATTACTACAGATATGTCAATTTATTTAAAATAGCTTAAGTTGTACTATACTTTAAATGAGTAGAACTGTGCCGGTAATTTTAGCTGTAGTCATAATTACAGCAATGGTAGGAGTCAACGTATCCTTAGGGTCGGCGTTTGCGTCTTCTTCTGCGGCAGCGGCAGCCAGTGGCGGATCTGCGGCGGCAGCAGCGGCAGCAGGAGATAGTTCGGCGGCAGCGGCAGCCAGTGGCGGATCTGCGGCGGCGGCAGCGGCAGCAGGAGATAGTTCGGCGGCAGCGGCAGCATCATCAGATGACGATGATGACTGTGACGATGACTGGGATGACTGTTACGATGACGACGACTAAGAGCTAACCGCTCTTTTTTTTAACGTTTTTTATTAGTCATTAATGGGTAATATGCAGTAGCCATATAACAAATCAAAATTTCTTTGCTTTTGTAATCCAAAAGTGCGAAGTACGGAATTTCAACCTGCTATTCGAAATTGAATTTCGTTACTTGAAAATCTTTTATGTTTTAAGAAATATTAGAAAATTATCTCATGCAGACGATAATTCTGACAGTAGGTGGAATATTTTGGATTCTTACTTATTTCTTTATAATATTCAAGGGTTCCAAAGATAAAACTTATGGAATGCCTCTTATTGCTCTATGTGCCAATATCTCATGGGAGTTTATATTCTCATTTATTCTTCCTTCTTCTACACCACAACTTTTCATAAATTATCTCTGGTTTGGGTTGGACTGTGTAATTGTATTCCAGTTCTTTAGATACTACAAAAATGAATTCCCAAATTTGTCATCATCAAAAGCATTTACTGCATTTGGTCTGTTGTTATTTTCCGCATTTATTATTATACTATCAGGCTCGATATTGCTAGGTGATCATAGAGGAGTGTATGCTGCATTTGGACAAAACCTCTTGATGTCGATACTATTTGTTGGTATGTTTTTTAAAAGAGGAGAGGGACTAAGGGGTCAGTCAATTTTCATTGCAGTTTTTAAAATGATAGGTACAGGCTTAACAAGTATACACTTTTATCTGTATGAACCGGTTTCGCATAGTTCTTTTATACTGCCTTCATTATTTGTCTCGATACTATTTTTTGATCTTTTATATGTTCTATTGCTGGCTAATAGTTACAAGAAAAATAATGTTTCTATTCTTAGGATCTGAATACCTTTTATCTTTTTTATTTTAAAGAATGTTTAGAATATAAGGCTTTGTCACAGTTAAGTTGTTAATCCATCCAAGTTAAAGCTAGCTAAACAAAAGGCTTTTCATCAGGAACCTGTTCTCCGACCCTGGTCATCTCTCCCGCAACGATACTATTCAAAATTTCGATAGCAGCATGCTTGTGCAGATATTCGTTATTATTCCCACACTTATAGGAAAAGGTACATCTTGGGCAACCACTTTCATTTCTACACGGACACTCAGATACTACTCTTTGCGCTCTTATTATTGCTTTATCAAGTTTTTCATACAATGTCCTGGTCGCACCGTTTCCACCTATGCTACCATCGTAAATAAAAATTAGACCAGTTGAACCAATTGAAATACCACCCATATCTTGTGACGAACCGCCGGTTATCATCATACTTCCTTCTATAATGACATGTTCTGTAGCATGATATCCACTCATTTCAAGATAGTCGTCATCATCATCTATCGCAGATTCTATAACATTCTTAGGTTTTGGAGCACGAAAGACTAATCCTTTTGTGATGAATTTGAACTCTAATGGACTTTCAAGGTATATTCTTGTTCCTTGAGTAACTTCCTGACCTAATTCTATATTAGAATAACCTGAAACCTTTTTTAGAATCTCAAGTGAGCAGTACCTGACCTCGATTCCAAATACGGTCTTTTGCTCATAAACTTCAAGAATAGTTGGCCATTCATCAACAATCGCCTTTGTATAGTATGGATAGTCTCCAGGTATAGCCGCTAATTTTGCGTATGACCCTTTCTCAAGATTGTTATCTGGGCTTTCTAAGTATAGTTTGGTAACTTTATACCTCTTTCCTCCAAGGAAATAAATCGCCTGGTCATGCAGCTCTTCTATAGCTTGTGGCATTTGTCGTTCACCAATTTTTTTCTCATTGAAAATTATGTCAACCCTGGATCCTATACCTCTAATACTAAAGTTCCAAAGTACATCTAATGCCTTGCCAAGTTCAGGAACAAACTTTCCTCTTGAGATTTGAACCAATCCGACCGAAATTAATTTTTGGAGAGTGCTCTGAAATGGAGATGATTCATCTATTGTAATTGGTTTGTCACAAGCCATAGCAAGAACTTGATATTCTTTTACAAAAGAATTTGTCGGATCAGTATACGCTATCTCTTGATCTTGTAGATAATCTTCTGGATGAAGCTTGTAATATTGACTAATTGGATCATTACCCAATGCGAGAAACGCATACCCTTCTTGCCCCGTTCTTGCCGCTCTACCCAATCTTTGAATAAGCCGATTAACAGGAACGATATCAGATATGATGGCATCGACGTCTCCTATGTCTATTCCGAGCTCCAATGTAGGAGTCGCCGAAATTGCTAATATCTTGCCATTTCTAAATTGATCTTCAACTGATTTACGTTCTGACGATAGCAAACCTGCTCTGTGGACTCGTATCTGGTTTCCTTGTTTGTTTGAATAGAATGCCAAAAGTTCTGATCCTAGATGTGACTTGCTGAATGCTATAGTTTTGTGACTTGCTTTGATCAATCTCTTTAAGATATCAAGCATTAGTGATCTCTGCGAATGTAGAGACGGAAATATGATTACTAGATTAATCTTACCTTTTCTACCTTTACCATAAATTAAACTCAGTTCCCTTCCAAAAAGAGAACTACAGAATTCATGTGCATTTGGTAAAGTGGCAGAGGCAGCAATGATCTGAAGTTTCTGCTTTGTAGCACTTGATGCCATTCTCTCGAGTCTTTTTATGATATAATGCACATTTGCTCCAAAAACTCCAGTATATACATGAGCTTCGTCCACAACTAAAAATTTGCATGTCCTTAATAGGCGGGAAAATCTTGTCTTATGGAGAAGATGGTAATGGATTACATCAAAGTTGGTAATTATGATCTCCGGGATCAGCCCCCTCGTAATTAGTTCCCTTTCAGATTGCGAAGTATCACCGTCAAATATACCTACATTTAGACCCACCGAATTAGCAATTTGCTTTATTTTTGGAAGCTGGTCCCTTGCCAATGCCTTCGTGGGATAAACAAATACAGCAAACACCCTTCGTCTCTTTAGTTTTGTTTCTAGCCGAAGAGATGAAAAATGTGTTGCTTCAACTGAAATTCTCTGTACTATAGGAATACAAAAGGCCTCAGTTTTACCAGACGCCGTCGGTGCAACAATAACAACATCTTTTCCCTCTAATATTTGGAGAATCGATTCTTCCTGAAACTTGTAAAGTCTTTGGATATTTCGCTGGGTTAGACTAGAGACGATTCCCTCATCGATGTTAAGAAATTTAAGCTCATGACCCATTTCGGGCTCAGGTTCTTCAAGGACTATAAAATCAACTATATAATCTTGCTTAGACTTCAATACCTCCTCAAGTAATTTGTTGCTCACTGCATTATTTTTACTGATTAATTCTTTTATCTCAGATAATGGGCGCACGAGTTTTTCCTGCTCAATTACTGACTCTAAATCTTGTACTTTTTCAACGTGTCCATCATCATACATGGAAAGAAATTCCAAATACGCTTCGTCCTGTTCAGCCATGGATGGAACAATTCCACATATACTACATTTGGAGCAAGCAAACATCAATCGACCATTATAAATCCTATTAGCATTAATTGAGTTAACGTCATTACAATTAGGACATCTATAACCTATAGACACATTCTGAACATGCCTTCCCAAGATATATCTCTTCTCAATATTGCGCTAAATGCAGCAGAGATAATAATATGTCGTTTATTGAATGCCAACTTACTTGTTAATACTAATAGAATAATATTAATAGAATATTCCAGTTGGTCGCTTTTTAGGTAAGGGTGAACTTTTCTTTTACGTCATTTAATTAAAGATACTCAAACTTTAGTCGTACGAGTAAAATAAAAAGATATGAAATAACTTGAAGTGAGCAGATTCTGTGTGGCGGCATAAAATTAATAAAATTAATAAAGAAAGGAGAACGCTAAGACGAACCTTCACAAACAAGTATCGAATTTCTGTAGTTGGAAAATCGTTAGCGCGACTCTTGTTTATATGTCAGCTTTAAGGAAATGGAATTATCATAGGTATTTGTTGTTCATTATTTTCTATGCTATGATCCCCATTAGTGTCTCCATCACTTGACAGAGCTCCGGAACAATTGACTAATGAAAATGTCTGGCGGTCGCAAACCGGGGGTCCTTGTGCATGTATGTAACCAAGGTCACCAAACACACTGATAGAGAGCATAGCCAGTATCATGAGAATAGAGATTGAAGCCCCTTTGTATGATAATAGAGAAGAGAGCCTGATGAAAGAAACAAATGGGCTAATGATATCGAACACTTGTTATACAATTCATTTTTGCCAATTATCCATATTTGACTTCGGGATCAGAGACATATTATAATCATATAGAACATACTGCCTAGCTGAAAACTGAATGATTTGGTACAAATTTACTTTGATGTGCGTGAGAGACTGAGATGTACTTTGATATGTTGCGCATTAAGAAAGCCTTCTCCACAGGCTATCATCCAGCTAACAAGGAATTGCGGGATTTCCTTCATTTCTAAAACACTATTAAAAAATGTCTAGTATAGTTCTTTCGTAGAATATACCACAGCGTAAACATATCAATTTTTACTGCATATTTCTAATGTCCCAGATATTCGAAGATTGGACAAGACCATTCAGTGTACGATGTTCAGATGTCGGACTACATTGTAATTGCGTTATCTTCGGAATGAGTGAGAATAAAGTCATGAATGGAACAATCGTGCACATGTTTGAATATCATGCAATAGATCCAAAAGAGATGACTTCAGAGATGAAATCGAGAATAAAACAAAATATTAAAGCATCACGCGTTACGGTGCGCGTGCAACACGCACTGCCAAAATTATTCTAATTTTTAAGATTTTTCAAAATCATCAGTACTCATGAAAGGTAACGCTTTGAAGTCTTCGACAAGTAATACTAATGTTCTGATTTTACCTTTAGTTTCACAATGTAGTTCGCATAACAAATAATAAGAAATATCTTTGATTTATCTGTCTCTACAAATATTGTTAATCTTGATGTTCGAATTTTCATGCCATTATAGTCCTAAAATCTGGCTTTTATCATTCTCGATAAAGGATTATTGATGAAACAAATAAGGCTGGCCACAATGTGATTCACAAATCTTATCTTGTACCACTGCGTCAAGAGAGCCGCAATAATTCTAAAATACTATAGCTACTAATTAGTCACATGTCATCACAATCAACAACGACTAACGATTCTACTGTTGGGGATATTCCAAATTGGAGGGCTTCAGGAGACTGGTTTGACGTTTGTAAATGCAGCATACGTGAAGTAGTAATATCAGATATCAGATACTATCTAATGATTTTTGTTTTGATAACTCTGAAGTCAGCCATCTGATTAGTTTATGTTGGGATAGCAATAAGGACATAATTAGTGGTTCGCTTGGAAAAGGATTTCCTTTTGC
>JAATVP010000184.1 GCA_014523625.1 Nitrososphaerales archaeon TH5896 | reverse complement strand
TGGGCCCAGAGGGATTCGAACCCTCGACCAACTGCTCCGCAGGCAGCCATTCTATCCAAGCTGAACTATGAGCCCGACAAAGTTATTGATGATGTTGTTAGCACCAAATATGAACTAACTCCAACTTTGCTATAATTATTTGATTTTTAATATTTTGTGTTAGTACCAAACGATTCCAAATACTTACAAGAAATCTAATGCAAAGGTATTAATTTTTAATGAGTCTATATCTCGAATATATCATGCCTCTAACACTTACCGAAGCCACCCGGGACCATATCATCCTTTTTGATGGTGGGATGGGTACTGAGATTCAAAAACTTAATCCGCAACCCAATGATTTCCCAGGGAATAACGACGGATTTAATGATGGACTCAATATGACCAAGCCCGAGTGGATAAAACAAATTCATCGTAATTACCTCATGGCAGGTGCAGACTGTATTGAAACAAATTCATTTGGTTCTAATCTATTAAAGCTCAAAGAGTACGGTTATGGAGATAAAACTGAAGAGATTAACCGAGGGGCCGCCCAACTGGCAAGGGAGGTATGTAATGAATTTGAGGATCGATACCGCTATGTTATTGGTTCTGTGGGGCCTACAGGATTTTTGCCTAGTTCTGAGGATCAGGACTTAGGTAAGTTGTCGCCGCGAGAAATTATTGAAGGGTTCATACCTCAATTCGAAGGATTGCTTTTGGGGGGAGTTGACTCTCTTCTGATAGAGACTAGCCAAGATATACTTGAGGTCAAATTGGCAATTGAAGCTTCACTTATAGCAATGCAGAACGTCAAAAGAAAAGTCCCTCTCATTGGAAACGTTACTCTAGACAGGTTCGGAAATATGCTTTTAGGAACGGACGTACAAGCAGCATATACTACCGTTTGTGACATGGGCATAGATATTTTTGGGCTCAACTGTTCTACTGGCCCCGAGGAAATGCTTCCAAGTATAAGATGGCTGAATGAGCAGGATGGTCTGCCTATCCTTGTAGTTCCTAACGCGGGGATGCCACAAAATGTCGGCGGAAAGGCAGTATACAAGATGACTCCTGAAGACATGGCCCTGAAAATGTGCGAATTCATCAAACAATTTAGCAGAATCAGAATTATTGGCGGTTGTTGCGGAACGACTCCAGTACATATCAAGCAACTAAGAGAAATGTTGAAGGAAGAAGGATTCACTTCCCCTAATGACCAAACCTAAATGATATACTAGTCTTTTTGATTCTTTGTTTATGAAATTAGACTTGGTTGAAGGATTGTAGGAAATGTCGACAACACCTCGAGTTAGTTCAGGATTGAAAGCAGTAGATATCGAGCAGAATCCACCACCCTTAATCATAGGTGAAAGGCTCAATACCCAAGGGTCAAAGAAAGCCAAGGAACTAGTCCTCAACAATGACTTTGATGGGCTCCTTAAATTGGCTAGAACTCAGGTTGAAGACGGAGCTCATTGTCTAGATGTGTGCGTTGCTACAACCGAACGCTCAGACGAAATGGATTTCATGACAAAACTGGTAAAGAAGCTCAGTATCGAAATTGAGGCTCCCTTAGTAATAGATTCTACTGATCCTCTCGTTGTTGAATCTTCGCTAATACAGATACCTGGAAAGCCCATAGTAAACTCAATAAATCTAGAAGGTGATGGAAATCGATTTCATAAGTTGGCTCCTCTTATGAAGAGATTTGGTGTTCCAGCAATTGCTATGTGTATCGGTCCTCATGGAATGGCAAAGACTGCACAAGAAAAAGTTAACACTGCTGAGCTCCTATTTGATACAGGCAAGAAATATGATTTAAAGCCTTGGCAGTATCTATTTGATGTTTTAACCTTCACCTTAGCTACAGGAGAGAGCGAATTTGTCAATTCGGCAAAAGAAACGCTGGAAGGAATACGACTAGTAAAGAAGAGGTTTCCTGAGAGCTTTACAACATTGGGACTCAGCAATGTGAGCTTTGGTTTAGCCCATAATGCCAGGAAGATCCTTAATTCGGTCTTTCTCTACCACGCATTACAATCTGGTTTGGACACTGTCATTATTAATGCAAAGGATGTAATACCCTACGCTTCCATTAGTTCTCACGAGAAGAAACTTGCCGAAGACCTGATATTTAATCGAAACAGTAATTCTTTAAGTGAATTTATTTCTTATTTCGAACTGTCATCATCGAATACAGGCAAGTATAGCAAATCCACGAGCAGCAGACTAGAAGTAGATCCCTCATGGGACGCCGGTCGGAGATGTTACTTCCGCATAGTAAATAGACTAAAAGAAGGAATTGAAAATGACGTCGTTGTTGCCATCGCCGAAAGATGTGACAAGAATGATGATGCAATGTTGGAAGATAAGATTGATGAATTTGGTATTTCTCACAAGATTCTGCACTGCCCCAGTAAGATTGCACACGAATCCGCCGTCCGGACCTTAAATGAAGTTCTACTCCCTGCCATGAAAGAGGTAGGTGATAAATTTGGCGCAGGCGAAATCATCCTGCCCTTTGTTCTCAAATCTGCAGAATGTATGAAGGCAGCAGTTGCAGAATTGGAAAAGTATCTGATCAAGCAGGAAGGGGTTACTAAGGGCAAATTGGTACTCTGTACTGTTTATGGCGATGTTCATGACATCGGGAAAAATCTGGTAAAGACCATTGTAACCAATAATGGATACACTGTTTATGATCTTGGTAAACAGGTAGGGCTTCAGTCTATAGTAGATAAAATAAAGGAGGTAAAACCTGACGCCGTAGGATTATCTGCATTGCTAGTTTCGACCTCAAAGCAAATGCAATATTTTGTTGAATATGCAAGAACAAATGACATCAAGATTCCCATTCTCTGTGGAGGTGCCGCAATAAATAGTAATTACATAAATCGGATAGCAAAGGATGGAGGAATTTATGATACCGGAGTATTCTATTGCAAGACTGCGTTCGATGGATTAAAAGTAATGAATAGTTTGACTTCAGATCAAAGAGAATCATTCTTGACTGACTGGAAGCATAAGTTGGGCGAGTGGAAGGATAATATTTCATATTCTAAAAAGGCGGATGCGTTACCTCATAGCAAGATAGTTCCAGTCATACCGCCAAAACTTCCACATATTAATAAGATTATAAGAATCAATCAGAAAGATATCGATCTTTACGAGGTATGGAAGTTTCTAAATAAAAAATCCCTATTTGTATTGTCGTGGGGAATGCGGGGTAAATCCATCAGCAAGGCAGAGTCAGATCCCGAAGCTCTGTTAACAGAATGGGAGGACAGAGTTGTGAAGCAGAAACTGTTTACGTGTAGCGTCGTTTACGGATATTTCAAATGCCATAACAAAAACAATGTACTTCAGGTAGAGATTCCCAACGGTGCTGGAGAGGTAAGTTTTGACTTTCCGAGATCATCATTGGCGAAACATCTATGCATTGCAGATTACTTTGGTGAAAACGACATAGTCGCATTCCAGGTGGTTACCGTGGGAAAAAGAGCTAGCTCAGTCATTGAAGAATGGAACCAGGAAAATAGATACACCGACGCTTACTATCTACACGGTCTTGCCGTTGAGACAGCTGAGGCGTTGGCAGAATGGGTTAATCACAGGATTAGATTTGAATTAAGTATCGTTCCGCCAAGGGGGTTGAGATATAGTTGGGGCTATCCTAGCTGTCCAGATGTTACTCAGCATCATTTAGTTTGGAAACTTCTGGATCCGACTAAATCAGACATGTTTCTTACCGAAGCCGGGCAGATAATTCCGGACCAATCAACTGCGGCTATCGTAGTCCACCATCCTGAGGCTGAGTACTTCGTCATATGAAGGAGCGTATTTTGTAAGCGAATAGAAATTCTTCCATGCAATATCGCAGAATACCTAGAGATCTGTTTTTATATATAGCACATGTTTGCAAACTTTACTGACTATTGCCAATAAATGATTTCGCCCTCGCCTGTGCTATCGATAATTCCCCTGCTTACTTCACATATGAGGGGACTACGATGGTAATTATCACCTCGCAGGAAACGTCTATGAGAGGCTCAAGCGATTTCGATGAGATAGAACCTTACATGGATTCCTTAATTGCTCACGAATCAATTCATGTAGTAATTGGTCGAATTGAGGGTTCAGAAATATCTGATTCCCTTGACGATATAGAAATCATAATTGAAAGAAACGGGCACAAGTTTCAAGTTACCATAAACAATATCTTGTTTGCTACAGATTCTTCTGGAATCGTCACACCTTAAATTGACCTAAATCCAGTTTAGACATCATTTAATAATTTAACTGACAGATCTATCCCTTTCCTGTTTGTGAGAATCGACTCATATCATTTACCACAACACTAAGCAGTATGAAGAAGCGATCATGTATAATCAGTAATTTTTCGATTTATGCTTTCTCTTACAATTTTTTTTATCTCCTCTTTTTCATGAAAATTCGGATATTTGAGACCAGATAGAAATTCTATTTCCTCTTGCAAGAGGTCAATTTTCTCTTCAAATATTTGGTTGAAGAGCATTTTTTGATAGATCCTCTGGGTCATATCTAAATGAGAATAAATGGCTGGAATACTATCAATCAATCCGTTATCACTAAGTATTTTCGCAACCGTAGATTTTTGAGGCTTAACCAGAGAATCCCCAATGATGCGTTTGTCCGACGAAATAACCTTAAACCTATTATCATTCGAATAACCGATTATGGAGGCAGGCAATAAACTGAATAATCCGTATTTTTGAATTCTCGAGGTGTGTGTCTTATCAAAAACTACAACCGAGCGTCCGAATGCCAATATCGCATTGATAACCTGTCTAGGCAGTCTTTCATCAATTGAATCATTATCGGATTTAAATTCTATGGGAATGAGATCAACCAAATCAACTCGGCAATTCTCTTCCCTAGCAAAGGCAAGCAATTCCGAAGTACGCATAGTTAAGTTATGATATCTATCGTACATATCAATTGATTTAATCTTTATCGTCGTCGGCAAATTTCTTTGCAAACTGATGATACCTAACACTAGATCAAAATATCTGAAGTATGCTTCTTTCTTTATTCGCACTATCCTTTCTGCTATCTGAGGTGATGGTATGTCAATTATTTCATCTATCCCCTGGATTTCACCAGAAAGAAGTGAATCAATAAACAGTTTCTGGAGGTCTTGTTCATTCATCTTATTTCGACGATTGGAGGCTTTCCTGGAGTACTGGTTGGCATTACGGTTTCCCAGGGTACCTGTGAAGATTACTGGTAACGGCAGGCATTCTTCATACGACGAACAAAATCGTAGAGGTCTTTTAACATATTTGGATTATGCTCCAATGTTTTTATGATATTGATGAGGGCACTCCCCATAATTATTGCATCGGCGCCAGCTGCAACCATCATGGAAACATGATCTAGTTTTTGTACTCCAAAGCCTACGGCGATCGGAAGGCAGGAAGTTGAATTTTTTCGAAGTTCAACTATCCTTTTTATGGAACGATCATAAAGCATATTTCTGACGCCTGTGACACCATAAACTGAAACGGCGTACAAAAAGCCTGTAGAAACCTTCATTATCCTACGTACACGGTTATCTTCTGTATTTGGAGAAACTATGAAAATTGATGCTAACCCAAGCTCGTGAGAAATTCTGGTGTATTCCTCTGACTCCTCTATTGACATATCAGGTAAGATAAAACCATCAATACCTGAATCTCTTGCTTTAGACATAAAGGACTCGAATCCCGCACGATATAAGATATTGCTATAAGTCATAAAAATGAGTGGAATGTCAGGAAATATCCTCCTGGTAGCCCTAGCTAATGAAATGCATTGTTGAGGCCTAACTCCGTGGGTTAAAGCATGATGCGAGGCTTCCTGGATTATAGGGCCATCAGCTATAGGATCGGAAAAAGGGATTCCTATTTCAATCATATCGGCTCCTGCATTAACTAATGTTTCAATAATAGATGCACTCGTTTTTAAGTCTGGGAAGCCTGCTACCATATAACAGATTAGAGCTGCCTGCTTTCTTTCTCTTAATTCACTAAATTTTATGCCAATCCGATCTTCCATTTTTTTGATGGCAATCATTTTGATTTCATTTCATATCGTGAAAATTCATTACGTTCCAAAAGAATATTGACGTCTTTGTCACCTCGGCCAGATAGAGTAACGACTAAATTCCTGTTTCGTCCTAATTTCTTGGCTAGCTTCAAAGCATAAGCCAAAGCATGAGATGATTCCAGAGCTGGGATAATTCCTTCATATTTGCACAGTGCCATAAAGGCGTTGATTGCATCACGATCTGTACAACTTACGTACTTTGCTCTTCGAGTATCCTTAAGATACGCATGTTCGGGTCCGACTCCCGGATAGTCGAGGCCAGCCGAGATGCTATGGGTATCCAGTACCTGACCAAACCTATCTTGCAAAAGGTAACTCCTCATTCCGTGTAAAACCCCGACGGTTCCGGCGTTTAGACTAGCGGAATGCTTTAGTGTACTTAGCCCTTTTCCTCCGGCTTCAACTCCGTAAAGTGAAACCTCTCGTTTGTTAAGTAGAGGATAGAAGCTTCCGATAGCGTTGCTGCCCCCTCCGACACAAGCAACTACAGCATCAGGAAGCCGTCCGAATTTTTCTTTTGCCTGATTCTTAATCTCATTTCCTATGACGCTCTGGAAATCCCGCACAATTGTTGGATAGGGATGTGGTCCCACTGCAGATCCGATCAAATAATATGTATCTTCAACATTGGATATCCAATCCCTTAATGCTTCATTAATTGCATCCTTCAAGGTTTGACTTCCAGAACTAACTTCATGAACCTTGGCGCCGAGTAGCTGCATTCTCAGAACGTTCTGGCTCTGCCTCTGAATGTCTTTGAGACCCATGTAAACCTCTGCGTTCAGATTGAGCGCTGCACACGCAATTGATGTTGCAACCCCATGCTGTCCTGCACCTGTTTCTGCTATAATTCTTTTTTTTCCCATCCTTTTAGCCAATAGTCCTTGCCCCAAGGTGTTGTTAATTTTATGAGCACCTCCGTGTAGCAAGTCTTCTCTTTTTAGGTAGATCCTTGCACCGCCTGCGTATTCCGTTAGATTTTTTGCGTAGTAGAGTGGAGTTGGCCTTCCAGCGTATTCATTTAGATAATAGCATAGTTGACTTTTAAACAGAGGATCTTTCCGACATTTGGCATATGCCCTTTCTAGTTCCTGGATTGGCGGTACCAGCGTTTCAGGTATATAGCTTCCCCCGTATTTTCCAAATCTTCCCTCGCTGTGACGATCTTTAGGCATTTTATTGTGATGCTCTAGAATTGAATTATCATGCTATTAAGACGTTATCTTCAAGTAAATCCCAACACCAGGAATGTTTCCCCAATTAGAATGATAAATTCACGGACTTTCAGTGGCTTAGTAGCGTCGGTAGCAAATTTGTTCTTTCTTACAATCGTTCGGAAGGACGTGCCATAATTGGAAAATAGATTGACCATCTGGATGAAAAAAAGGGTCTGAACCTGCGCCCTAGGATCGCTTATATAGTTCAACGTGATACATAATATCACTGCTACGAGTTGAGTAGTACAGCCAGCGGATTTATCAAGACTATTGAATCGGGATCAAAACATCTATTGATCAAGAGATTTACCTTTAGATATCCAGAGGAGAAATTGAAATTTGTCGGCGATGGATATCAATTTGATCCAAAGCGTGGTGTAGGTATAGCTGGATATAGAGGAAGACATATTCTTTTTCATGATAAATGTACAGGATGTCAGTTATGT
>JAATVP010000183.1 GCA_014523625.1 Nitrososphaerales archaeon TH5896 | reverse complement strand
TTTTGAAGATAATATTCTACTACTATATAAAGAATAATGAATTTTATAATTTTTTCTGATAAGTGAGTAAATAGAATGTTGAGTTATACATTATATAATTGTAGCATGGGCAAATACACTATTATATTCATAGTCGTTGCAATGATCGGTTTTGCTGTCAATGAAAATATAGTTGTGACAGCCCAAAGCAATTCTACAAACTCGGACAAACAAAAAATAATTGTGACTTGGCTAGAAACAAATGATACAAAGACGACTGACACTCCTGTGATTAGTGTTAGCGACGAAGATTTTTGGAAGACTTTCGAACCGCTTCTTAAGCAATCAACTAATGGTCCATGAGCTCATTTGAATAAAGCCCACAGAAGTACACCGAATGGCTGTGAAGCTATCTCCAAGTATTTGGATACTACTACTTGGATACTACTCCAAGTATATAGAACGGCAGAATAATGAAATAAGATTTGAACTCATCGAATTATAATTCTAAAGATAATACAGCTGACTTACCGATGAGAATCAAACTTTTGAAGATAATTCTTACCATCTGATGCTATGACTAGCTCTTTAAACTGATTTGTAACTACATAATGTGCAGGTTCAGCAACAAAATTAATAGAGTAGTTGAATGTCTTTACTCCAAAACTTTGAACTTAATACATTTCTATATAGACCAACTAGTCAAGATTGTGAACTCTGCCATATGGAAAATTCATTGGATTGATACAACAGATAGAATCTAAATAGTTTATTGACCATATTGTTAGTACGTCTATGAGTCAACAACAACAGCTGTTGTTAAAAGAAAAACTCACTATTTCACAAATTCTAGGTGCATATGGAAAACAGTTTACGCAGATTACTGAGAGATACTCTGATGCACGTAATGGTAGATGTGCTATTGGTGTCATCATGTCGTATTATGACTGGAATGGTAAAGACGATACTCAGGCTTCTGGAAAATTGTTGGGTGCACTAATTGCATTAAGACATGCAGGAATCGACAAACACTTACTAATAGACTTAAACGACTCTGGTTTCACGTTTGACGAAATAGCAGACTACCTAGAACGAAATAATAAAATAGGATTTGAACTCATCGAATCAAATTCTGAAGATAGTATTCACTACTACTTATGGGAATGATGACTAGTCTCTGGCCAGTAAATTGGTTTAACTCTATGCACCGTAACTAAAATACCCTGGACTGTCTTTTTCATATTTTGATTTTAGCTCTTGCTCATTAATTCTCAGCTTTACTTTTCCGTCTTGATACATTTCTAATAGTTCCCTATCCACCCTATAGTATTTGGAATGGATTATCTTATCTTTCACAATAAATTGATCAGCTTCTAGTCCATCCACGTGACCCACATGTTTGTTATCGCTTGTATAAACAGGTTTGGTTATTATTTCACCCCAATCAAAATCTCGTTCATCATTATTCATGGGTTCGTTTACCTATACACTTGAGCTTAATAAAGCCTATTGAGTCCATAGACCAGGCATATCTAATAGTGGATCAAAAATGATTTTGAGTCGTAATTCTGACGGCGATGATAATGATTATCAAATATTTACTATTTTTGAAAATTCTTTGATTTAATCTGTTTTTACATTTAGGCATACTATGTCTAGACTCTTAGAATAGTTTATTATAAATTCGAGAAGTTGAAGTTATCCCTAACCTCAACAGTCTCTTTAATAGTATTGACTTCTCCCTCAACTGTCCATCTGCCACCGTTGAGATGCGATAACCTAGAAGCAGATGTCCACATAATTCCCTCAGCGGTGACTTTCGCAATCCCTCTTTGGTTTGGAGCCATCTGAGTTCCAGTTCCAATTCCAGTAATGGCTTCACCGTTCTTAGTCATATGCAAATATCTTATCGTCAGGGTCGCACTGCCATCTGCCAACATTGTTCCCTCTACTCTATCCCAGTGAACTCCCGAAGCCATATCGACGTACTCTGGTTTCAACTATAATAGGTTTCATAGGAATCTGACATGTGAAATACTACCAATATTAGTATACAAATAACTTGTTAAATCAAATTTATGTCCATGATTTTTACTGAGATCATTCCTCTGGTTCTTCCAGTTCTTTTAGTGCTGCGTCTATAACTTTAGCAATGTGAGAATAAACTGCTGCCCCTGATTCATCTCCTCTTACAAGACATTCATCAGCTAAAATCATTTCCCTATTAAAATACTCTGATAAAGTAGTGATTACTCGACTTTTCTCTTTCCTAAGATTCTCATCCAGAACATTCTCATCATAACCCCTATGAAAATCTTCTAATCTCTTTTGTCTTTCTTCTGCACTCGTGACCATGTGAGTTTGAGTAGAGCTTAACTGTCTGTTATTTCAACATTTACTGAGGAAGATTATTTTGCCCATGTAAGAAATAGCGAGCTATTTCTCCATATCCACTTTTACTTCTTTCCCAAGACATACCCTGTTGCTTCAGTCCATATAGCTGAATATCGGCCGGATCGAGGATAACCTGGTAGGTTTGGATGTTTAGTTACGAGGTGACGCTCATATCCATCAACTGAACTGAAATCACTTTCATTGCAATAGGCTTCCAAGTAAGATAGGATCTAGGCTAGATGCATACAGGGTTAGGCTAGATGAATATATATTCATAAACGTGCATTTTTTATTACTGCTAAGATCGATAACCGAACTAATTCTGTCAGTTTATTTACGTTAACCTAATTCTCCTACTCTTTTTACAAAATTCATTATGTGATCGCACATTATGTTGTTTATAATGAGCTGAAAATTGAGAAAGCTTTGTAACGCAAGAGGTGATGTTGCTGCAGATAAACTCACTACTGGAGACAGATCAGTGATTTAATTTCAGTCAATCTTCGCATACGCTATTTACGCCGTACTATATCATTAATATATGTGAAATTTCTACAAATGATAGTCGATAGATGAAAGCTACAAAGACAACTATTGCAATCGCTCTACTGGGAGTCTCATTGATATTGTTGGTATTGTACGGAATCGATGTTGCTATAATTTTCTCATCTGACTCCGGCCAAACTACAGAAGACTCGCGAGGATTTCTCCCACTAGATGAGAGAACAAGAGGTACAGCCTTTGGTGGAAGCGCAGTGATCATGTCAATTATTGCCTTTGTAATTGCAAGAAAGGAACGATCAAACATAATTTCGATATTGCTGTTTGTAAATGGAGGATTAATTATAGTTGGCATCCTTGCTGTATCTGGTGGGCTGGGAGCGACTTCATTGGCTTCAACCATTGCGATGGGCATTATCTTAGTAGGTTTGGGCATATGGAAGGTTCTCATAGATAGAAGGACCCCGACAACACAGGATTATAGATCAAAGATTAGGTAGCATCATTTTATTTTATTTTATGTTATTTTGACCACTGATCTATTTTGAAGAGGTATTATTTCACATTATCCTCACTATAGCTGTCGTTAATAATGAAAATAATACATGAAAAAGAGTTGAATTTTTCGACTGCCTTCTAATACAGAATTCCTTCTAACCTCCAAATTCTATTGAAAAGTGAATATAATGTTTATTCTATCTATCTAATTAAGGACGTAAACTAGTACATTTTTCATGTATTGCATCAATCAAAAGAATGAAATCTATAGTCAAGGTATAAAGGATACATCGTCGTTATGTTTAATATTAATAAAGAATGAGTTCTACCTTGTGTGTGAAATGCGGATCTGATCTAGTGCCTTTTTCTTATTGTAAGGTATGCAATCAGGTTGTTAGAATTGTATGTTCGTCTTGTAACATGATTTCGGACGAGAGATATCATCTTTACTGTAAAGAAGTATCAAAAAATACTGTTAATCAATTACAGGCAAAAAAGGAACGAGTAAGAAGACAAGTTCTAATTAATACAGTAGAATCTAGTATGATTCAAAGGAACAAAGTTGGTCTTGAAAAGCACGAAAATGATGATGCGATTAGTTTGTCATCTAACAGATGGAACGATTATCTAATATCGTCATTTTCCTCGTTTGTTAAGTCTGTCCATGATAATCAAGATCAACTGAACGAGCAGCTTAGATATTCCTCAGTTAATCTATCATCATCATATCTATCAACTTTTTTTGAATACTTAAAACTAATTAATAATTATTGGATGAAGGTATATACTCATAGCAGTTATAAGCTGCTTGGAAACAGACTCACTACTTTAAATTAAATACAATAGTTTGAGATTTAGTTAAAACTAGATCTTCCATGAGTCATGATATGATAGAATACCGGTATTCACTCAAGAAATCCTAATTTTGTACAGACATGGTCATTTTTCAAGGAGGATTTTTTATATCAAAAGTAAAGCTGTGATTTAGATCGTAAGCATCATTCCTTTGAACAATCATCTTCACATCCCATTCTCCCGGTTGGCTTAGATATCCACCAGATCCGCTGTACTGACCTTCACCAGTCTTCGTTAGTTCTGCAGAAATTGGCCCTAGTCCAGCTTGTTTGTTACTAAATACCAAGAAAACAGTTTTGACGTTAGTCGGGGCTTTTCCATCAAGGTCAGATAATGATACAGTAAAATTATTATTTATTCCTGAATAGAATGGAGATATCCTATATGTTATATTAACATTATTTACAACCGTGCTATTTACAAAATCATTATTAGTCATCTCTTTTACACCAGTCTCCGATCTGTTAGATGCATTCGAAACTGTAAATACATAGGAACCCTTGGTGATGTGACCATCATCCCTAGATAGTGCGAGCCAAGACACAGTATAAATGCCTGGTTTCAATTTCGGGGTATCAATGGATATTGAAGATTCTCGTAGATTATTAGAGTTGACTCTGTAATCATTTTTGTCCACTCTTTCATTATCTGAGTTGGTTACATGAATATAGCTGGCTTTTGGTTCTGGTCTCTCGGAGAATACAATTACTACATTTTCGGGAAGAATTCCATTTTCTCCGACAACTGAGTTAGATGGTGGTGTAAATGAAGTTGGATTTGCATGCGAATAAACATTTTGATTCAGATTACTAATTAGCAGCATCATGATAGCAAGTGGAATTAAAATAGACACTGATAAAATTAACCTCTTATTGTCAAGATATCGAAATTTCGTCATTTGTTTATAATTACCTCTTTTACTCTCAATATATTTTTGTTATCATTCCGCATTCATAAACCTTATAGTACACCTCTCGACAAGATAAGACTAGCTAGTTCCATTCGTTATCGATCCTGTATCTGTTCATTAAATTCCTACTTTTGATTTCTCTCTCATCGACGTAAAACAATTAAACAAGAATTAAAACCCATTTACCTATCTTAACAATCAAAGGGTTGAAAATAATGTGAAAGATGTTATTGCAGATCTGGCAAGCCTCCAATAGAATATGCATCAGTGCAGACTCGAAGATTATCTCGGCTTCAGCAGATCTAGTGTATTCTTTAATTCTCGCTTACTCTTTCGATAGTAAAGCAAACTCATGATCAAAACAATGGAAGCCAAAATCGATGCTGCAATAGTGAATGCATCAGTAAACCTAGGAGTAATCTCATTACCGTCTCCATTTCTACTGTCTCCGGGGTTGTTATTAGCTAATTGCGAACCTTCCATTTGCATTTGATCGTCAGAATGAACCATTGACGGAGGAGATGTAATTGTTAGAAATGAAGATATGGTAAGGACAGTAATCCCAATCAAAGACTCAATTTTGATTGTTTTGGAAAATCGTACAAATGGATCATATTGAGCTCCTCTATTCACATTTGACGAAACACTCAATTGTTCCCGTGATTTATTTCCTCGCTGGGCGATCTGTACCATGACAAGATGTAATTTGATTTGGTGATAGCCGCCCAATGCAATCATAGGTACAATTACACATAATTTAAGAATGAGAATGTTTCCATACAAGGAATCAAATAAAGATTCTGTCGATTGAAGTTGAATCCATGCCATATATAATCCACTTATGCCAATCACACCTAAGCATATGATTGCAATCATTGAGAAATAGGGAAGCATTAGTGCTAACGCGAAGGAATTTCTTACTATTATTTGCTCCTCTGTTGTATCTAATTCTCTTCCGTATGTTAGATCACTACTGGAGATACGTATTTCGCGAAGAAGGATTAATGATATGTAGAATAGCCCCCCTACCCAAATGGAAACAGCCATAACATGAAACCAATCAGCAGAGATCGCCAGCAATGGAAGGAACTCAGCGGCAGCGTTATGACTTACTATCCCGTTAGAGATAACATTTATTGAACCACAAATAAGGATAACGCACAGGACTATGTTCTTAATTCTTCTTACGCTATTTCCATCGATTCTTCTAGCGATCAAATTTCTACCACTTAACACATAAAATATTACTGAAAGAACAAGTATCAAAAAAGATGTGATGATTCTTAGAAGCCAAACTGTATAAAGAGAAGTGTTCATAACAATAGAAAAAGTATCAGAAAAGCCTAGGCCCAATTCTGATGACAAATTGTATACTTGCAGCATCAAAAAACCAGTACAAGAAACACATAACGCAACAGCAGACAAGATTATAATCAAAGATAATCTTTTATCCGTACCAAGACCCGTTTGGGTCGTTACGTTTTGCCTGCTGAAATTCATCAATATGCGATTATAGAATATCCTTGATAGTACGAGATGGTTAAAGACTATTCCTACTATCGTGCATTGAGCGAGTAGTAACGGTGCTTTGATTAATGCATCACTGTATGAAGTGACAGATTCTTCAGAATTTTCTGAATGAGACATAATCATTGAAGAATCACTGTCTCCCTGGGCAAACACGAGTTCATTAGGAGGATGAATAAATAGAATTAAGATGATGAAAACTAATAGGACGGGTAAAACATTTGACACATGTTTGAGGAGAAAGTTAAGCAGAATGAGTCACATTCTTACATACTTCTTGCGTAAGGGATACAATTCATTTGAAACAACAATAATAACAACAAAGAAAATGTGTGGGAATACGCCAACTGACTGACACAAATTCAAAACAATTTAAGGTATCGATGTTGTCGAATTGGATGCCCCACCTTGACCTAACATCTGTTGAAGCTCGTAATTTGATACATACTGCTCAGGGAATGATAGATCACCTCTCGATTCAATGCATCCAAATCCTCCAGATTGACCTATCCTAGTAACACCATCTGATACATTTATCGTTGAATTGTCTTGCGCGGGTTCTGATTCACCAGCAGGTCTGCATGTGAACGTATCACGGAATGCCGTACCATTAATATCTCCATATACTGTATAATTATATGTAGTTGGTACTGTTGGATAGAACACTGCTTCGTAATGCCCTGGATCTCCGAATGCTGGTTCCAGATCTAGGGTCATGTTCTTTCCTCCTGCAGTTATATTGGTCTTGAGTGTCAATTCTTCAATAGGCTTTGTTCCATTTGCTTGAGAATTCATAGGATCGGTCGGATCAGGCCACCATGTGAAGACTTCAACCCCTGATTTATCATCCACAAACGCTGGCTCATTCATGGAACCTACTACAAAGAGATAGTCCTGGTCACCGATAGTATACAGTCTCCTCTCGTGTCCAGATACAGAATGTGCTCCTATCGATGCAAGAATCAATATCATCGTACTAGTGCTTATTATCGATGCAACTAGAAGATTTCTATTTTTCATAGAGGTAGTTTGTTTGATAACTATTTAAGATATATGGTACATCACTCGAATAAAAATTAGTTCGGCCTAATGCTTAAAGTCTATCAGCAATTCCAAGTCATGTCACATTAATATCTATTAAGCATCAGAAGAAAAAATTGAAACCCAAATCATCCATAGTTACTCTTTTAATACCACATTTTTGATCTTATCTAGATCCTTCTATCAAGATCAATCATTTTCTAGTTGTAAACCAAACGCAGTCATAAGATTAGGATGGATTTTAGTATGTACAATCACCATTATGTCCATTGGAGATGATTTTCCATCAATACTTGTGACTAGTTCTTTTAATGCCGATGATGTATTGTTAATCGATTGATCTACACTTTCAGAGCCTTCAGATAACGAATTACTCGTTATCTGACTGTCAAACAGTTCTTGCACTTTCATAGCTAATGCTTGCGCAGTCTGATAATCTGTTATATTGACTAGCTTACCATCAGAGTTCGACATGTCCTCCATTGACATATTGTCGTCGCCACCCATATTCATAGTGGACATCGAATGCATACTGGTAGTATCATTTCCACCAGTGCTACCAGTGTTATTATTATTGCCACCACCCATTGTCATCATCGACATATCAGTCATATCATATTCAACTGCGAAAGCATCTCCATAATTCCTGAGCACTCCATCTAATAACTCCACTGCAGCCAGCACTTGTATAGTAGAATTATTCAATTGATCCGGATCTATTCTTGCGGTAACGATTTCATCTAAAATGCCATTGATATCATCAACTAGAATATCTGTGTCTGTCTTACTACCTGTGTTATTACCAGAGGTTGATTCTGTAGATGCCTTTAAAGATGCTAAATCAGTATTAAGATCATCAGACAATCTCTGATTTCTTTCTGCAATCTCTTTGTTTACATCATCTGTCACCAACGCTAATGCTTTGTTTGCATGATCGTTAGCCAAAGACATGTTATTACTTGCTATATTCTGCTGAACTAACTGAGCTTCTGCCTTTATTGTGTTAACTAAGGCAAGAAATGATGCACTCTCATCAGGAGAAAAATTGTGGCCAAATAAAACATGAACATTAGACCCGGAGGCCAACAAGACCATTGTAGCCATCAAAAGTGGCACAATTGACTTCTCGATTTTCATTAATCGCATGACATAAAATTCGGATCTCTGATAGATAACATTTATGGTCCAATGACTATGTAAGGAAGCAAATCTGAACTATAATTCAATCCAACCATTACTAGAGATAAGTACGATAATATTTTCGTATTTATCCTATTTGGTTGTATTTATCATAATAACTATGCAGTCGCAATCGGACTCTGAATATGGATATACATGTACAAATAATTGAAAGAACCATTAAAATATCAATAAGGGAACGACAAATTCATTTCAAGTTTTCAGTAGCTTGTTCGTCTACTGTACCACAATACTTAATAAAAAGTTATAGATCTATGCTTTATGCGATCAAGTTCTAAGTTTCTGTATATTGCATTCGTGATTGCTGGATTAATTGGATTTAGTACATATGGAATAAATGATACAACCACACAGGTACTAGCTAGTCATTCTGCAGGTGACAACATGACCGGAATGGCTGGAATGACAAATATGACTGAAACTGAACACGCTTATAACAAGTCTGCCAATGTAGTTCGCGACTCTGTTGCGGAGCTCCTTGAAGGAAAAACTATACTCGCAAGCAAATTCATCCATTTGTATGACAGTACTCCGTATATGATAACAAATGGTCATGTCGCTGTGAATGTACCATGTGAAGACAATTCGACTGCTAGCATTCAGGTTCTCATGGGACAAGCTCCTAATCTCACTGCGGCCGAATTAGAAAATCTACCAGAATTATCAACTCCAGGAGAAATGTGTCTTTACCATGTTGATATTGCTCCACATGAAGAAGTAATTACAGATGTGGCCATTGCAAACCCCGGAGATTCCGATCTAGAATTTCCTCCTGGAAGTACTGCCGTTATAGGCATAAATGAAATCATGCCATTCGCACACCAGGAGTAATGACTGTGCCTAAAAGCCCCTTATTCTTATTTTCTGTCGTTGCTTCTAGCATAAACGACA
>JAATVP010000182.1 GCA_014523625.1 Nitrososphaerales archaeon TH5896 | reverse complement strand
TACCGGATGGGGAGGTAAAGATTTGGCCGCTAAGATGATTCAAAAATCTATAGACAGATATCAAAAGAAGCTGAAAAAGAAGACTTCACCAAACTAGGTTTCATTTGGATTCAAAATTCTGTTTTATTTTGCCTAAGCTGGATAAGATTACAGGTTTGATAAGAGAGATCGGCTTATTCATTTTTATAGGCGTTACCGCTTTTACGATAATATTTTCATCCCATGATTGGTAACAGAAAAGTAGATCGGCTAGGGAAAAATTCTAGAAAAAGCCCTAGCCATCTACGGCTGTTAGATGCGATCCCTATTGCAGAGGCAGTTCAGGGGGATGCTGGTATAATCCAACTGCCAAATTGCAATTGGGTATGTTGTAGTTCAATATAGAAATCCGTTGTACTTAAGAGTTCTGTCGAAAAATGTTTTATTTACTATAAGATGATACTAAAAATAATTATTCTCTATAACATGATAAAAATTCATTGAAATCCAGGATCAGGGCGCAGCGATCCTTTCCTATTCATCTATTCAGGTCTAATTAATAAGTTTGATAAAATTTAAGACTGTCAAGTAATACCTGTGCTCGAATTCTTCAAATAAAAATATGAAAACAACAAGAGGCAGGACGGGAAACAACACCACATCCATGCCTAGAACTGGCCGCCTACCATCTCACGAGTGAAGTGTGTTCGCAGTTTGTTAAGACCGCCAACCTTAAGATAATTGTGTTATTAGATCATATATTTATTTATGAAATTTCAAACATACAGGGTCCATGAAATTTCTATGTGAAACTAACAGGGCAAGAACTTTTTTAGAAAATATTAATGACTGGTGCCGAATATGGAAAATGCATCAAAACATTGTTTTGTGGCCCACGTTTCCTTTATGATAGAGGGATTTTACCATGATGAATAATAATTCTAATCAAAAATGGGGATTGATCTTTATTATTCGTCCTCTTCCTCGTCTCCCTCTTCCTCGTCCAGATCGAGCTCTTCTATCTGTCCTCGTATCTCACCAGATGGAAAATCTATGCTATGAACGTTCACATACGTACTTCCATTTCCCATAAACCCAATAAGTTGCTCAAGAGGTAGACCTGCTAATGGCCCCTGAACGTCTTCGTCAGTGAAATTTCCTCCAAGGGTTTCCAGTTCAAGGCCCGCTGGGCTATCAGATTTGAGTAGGGTTACCACAACCTTTCCGTCTTCGTCATCGTCTCCGAAGTGTATATGAGCGGCTGTTACATTTGTCATGTCGCTTAATGCTAATTGATAATTAAGACTTTGGTTACTACCTTGAATGGTAATTGTTCCGTTTGACTCAGTATTGACAGGAGGTAGTTCATTGTCGCCCGATAATTCAGCAGTAAGCGCCTGCTGACCTAAGACTTGTTGCTGTATCACGCTAAATGCCAGAACACTTCCGGTAATGGAAATGATTACTAATGCAGCGACTGCAACTATTTGTAACATGGTGAGATAATAATGTGACTTATTAATCAAGGATTTCTATATTAATATTGGAGATCTATTGACACATCTTAGAAATCGGTAGATCTGTACATATTCACATATCTGTAAATGATCTATATACGACTATTATCGCATTTACTTCGAGTATATTTAATTAATTACTTAAACATGATACAATTGCCATACTGCAAATAGTGTAAGATTCTATTCGCCAACCAGCAGATGTTTTTTTCTTGATAATCTCAAGACTAAGTCTCGCAAATTATTGGAAGAGCGCGGTTACAAGTCTTTATCCTGCCGGTTTAAGCTTATATTTCCAATCATTAAGGAACGCACTACGCATAATTTTTGAAGCCCAACATGCTCAGTAAAAAACTCAGCTATTATCTATTTATATTTAGATGTTATTGTTTTACAGTATCTATATTCAAAATCCTTTTTATAATATGAATGAATTAGAGGGGTAGAATGTCAGATATCTGTGTAAGAGTTGAAGATAAGATGGCGTGTATAATCATGCAGGATATACACTCTGCATCCTTTCATCTAGCACATCATGTAACGGAGGATGGAACTATCGTACAACTTGACTCTAATTGTGAATATTGTCAAGTTTACATAGAAGAACAGAAGATACTACCATAGATAAGTAAATAATTTTATCCCTCTAAAATTTCAAATTCCGGAAAGCCAGTTCAACTATTCATCTGGGGTATCATCAGCTTCATTAACATCATCTTTTTCATGCTCGTCTTCGTCCTTGAATGCTCCTTTTTCGGTTTTGTTCTCATTCTTTCCCCCGTCTTCCTCTTCCTCCTCGTCTACGGTAAGGTTTTTTCGTTCCCGCTCGTATGCCTGATCATGTTGCATAGGGACTTGTATACACACTCGTTCTTAACCTAACAGAACGTACTTTATATAGCGTAATATGAAGACTCGGGCCCCCAAATAGACGAATTCAGTCTATATAGATTGGAAATTATCGCACAAACAGTTAGTTTAGATAATCTCCGATACGGCATGAGTGCTTCCTAGTGACTTAATCCTTACTCGCACCCTTTGCCCCAACTTTCCTTTCCTGACAAATATCACGAGCCCATGAACTCGGGCAACCCCATCTGCTCCGATCTTACTGGCCTCAGTGATCCCACTTTAACAGGAAGATTACTTTCTTGACCCATCGTCAAAGACCTTCGCAGACGAAAATGATATTCATCAACCTATTAATATGAATTATCTAACGATTCTACTTGTTTCTACATATATAATGTCCATAGGATTACCACTATATAGCATCATTTTCAATTTATGAATTTTCAGTAACTAATTGTGAGTTAAATGGAAGTGAGATAAACATGGGTGGTATTATCGATTCGATCCCCTGATACCTCAGGCCTTGGGAACATGATGGATAATTCAAAAGCTTTTGGGGCATGTATGTGGCAATACTGTTCATAGAGAATCTAGAACTTCCTAAAAATCCCTCATTTGAAATTACTTAGGTACTCTTCAGATCTTCAATTCGAGCAATTCTGAGCTTACTGATAATTTCGTCCAACGTCAAGTTTGGTTAGTTTTCTTTTGATACTTTTTTCATACTCACATATTCGTAAGTAGGGGATTTCACAGATGTTGTCACTTTTCGCTCCAATAAGGGATATTTTACCGTCAGAACCAAGTAAAAGTAGAGTATCGAAAGAAGCTAGATAAGAATCTCGAAAATGAACTAACTACGTACCTATTGAAAATATAGAAATCATAGTTTGTTTTCATAGTTGTGGTGGTTTCTATGCTACCTTCGTGTTGCATAGATTATCTTATTTGTTGTCGTGACAAGATTAGGGTCATCCTTGTACTCGCAAAATCCTTGTGGATGATGATGATTTTAGATACTAAAATGAGGGGTGTTAAGTACGAATTGCCTTAATTAGAAAATTTTAAGGGAAACTAAGGGGATTTAGTATCCAATGGAAGCTGCAGCTCAAGTGTGCGCCGCAAATGATACTTGTGCTCTTGACTTTGTTCGTGAATCTGCATATGTAATTCGCAGACTATTACTCCTAAGCACCCTTCACATTCCTTACCTCTTCTCGTACTACAATATTCACACATGAACATCAAAGTCTCACAAGTTGGATGTGCGAGATCCCACCTAAATACTGTGTGGAGTCTCATATCTATTAGACAT
Source organism: Nitrososphaerales archaeon TH5896 (assembly GCA_014523625.1). Lineage (GTDB taxonomy): Archaea > Thermoproteota > Nitrososphaeria > Nitrososphaerales > Nitrososphaeraceae > TH5896. The sequence continues at coordinate 2,876 of JAATVP010000182.1, read as the reverse complement.
AGAGAATTCCATGGTCCCATACGGCTAAGGACTCGAAGCTCTGATAAAAATAGGGTTATAGGTACAAAATTCAACTTTTTTTGGAGGATATGCTATCGAAGTTGAAAATAGAGGATGTTGATTTGAAGTCCGGTTAGGTCGCAAGTAACAAGTACGCAATGCTGTGGGCCCGCGCAAGCTTAATACGGGAACCGAACCGATCCTAAGGCAGACCAACTTTGCAAGACTCAACAAAATTATACACGCATGTAAAACTACACGATATATACTATAATTAATATTCGCGATGGATTGCTAATTTACCCTTGGTCGATACTCGTGATAGTGAACGTAGTAGTTATGAACAACGGCAGCAAAATTATTCTGATGCCATTCTTGGTGAAACTGACAAACATACATTAAACCATGACATCTTGTCCCCCCCGGAGGCAATTATATGTCAATACTGTGATCAGAAAAAATGTCCGTGTTGCTCATATGAAGTGAATTATTATTACAATTATGGATTATCTAGAAGAAAAATAAGACTTTGTACCGCCTGTTATTATGAGGTTTATGGTGATGGACGAAAATTATCATCTGAAATAGTTACTAAGGCTTACACGAGGATATGCGAGACAATCATGAATTCTGCGACAGTTGCAAATAACCAGAGAAACCGTCATAGGGTGAATTATTTTGATGCAGTAAAGTGCGCGTTCGATATGAATTCTGAGGTAAGAGCGTACTTAGGAGAGAGTTGTAATATTGATAAAAATCTAAAAGGATTATGGAGCTTTACGTATGCGATAATCAATGGGCGAGAACGCGGCATCGAGGTGTTAGATGCAGACCCTGATAATTTGATCTTAGGCCTCGATGACAAAAAGATTTGCCTACCTTCATGACTATAAATTGAAATTTGGGTGACACTCATTTCACTGCTAGTCGTTTTTATAAGTTAATTAGCCGACTATACAGTAATTATGCTAAAAGACAAGCATAATGGAGAAGTCGGCAGCATAATTAGAAAGCATACCTGGACAGTCAATATCAACTAACCCACCAATTCGAATGTGAAAATCACTATTTAAACCAACTAGCAATCTATATATCTCTGTATAGGATCGAGAATATGCAATAGTAAGGGACCTGATTGGACACAGCAATAATTGTTGGTGTTATAATAGGTTCTGTCGTAGCAATAGCACTGGTTTTTGGAAAAATAGTGCTGGGTGTTGCATGGACAGGAAACGGTGCAAAGAGGGCTACCGTAATAGAAAGTGGAAACAAGAACAATATTATTCAACAGCACATGCTAGAGAAGAATGACGCTTCGATCAAGAAAACATCTACCTCAAGCAAGGCCACTGGCGATCAAATTTCATCCCAAGTAAAAAAGACAAAAGATCTTGAATCGTTGCTAAACAGGGAAGTTTCCACGTGTGACAATGTGGCAATAGGAAGCATCAGTGCACTGCAGAACGGTTTAATGTTCATATCTTGTGCTCCACTGAACATAAAATATGAAATTCCAACGTACTTTGTCAGGAAATGTGATCAAAATAGTGTTTTGATTGACATTTCTGCCGGAGATTTAGAACACTACAGACCACAGACAAGTTTTTGAAAAAATAAAAAGCATGGGCTGAGGCGATTCTTGCATGTATGATAGTATATATAATAGTCTTTAATGGGTTACTACTATCTGATTGCGACATAATATTTATATTACTCATATCTGATTTATCTGCTAAAAAAGACCGGATAAACGGTTGAGAGATGACCTATGTGGATACAATAATACAAACTGCCATTGTATTGGGAGGGACATTAATCCTAACAGTTCCATTTGGTTTGTACATGGCTAGGATGATTTCATATGAAATAAGGCCCTTGGAGAGAACGCTAGCAATTGTTGAGAATAAGTTTTACAAATTAGTCGGAATCGACTCAAATAGACAGATGACATGGAAGGAATACTTATTCGCACTTTTGCTTGTAGACGGGATTGTTGCTGCGATATTTTTTATAATAGTAACGACACAAAACATGCTTCCTTTAACAACTCCTGGATTGGAGAATTTTTCAATAGACCTGGCTTTTATGCAGGCATCCTCGTTCATTACCAATACTGATTTGCAGCATTACATTGGTGATCAGCAGCTGTCAAATCTCACCCAGATGATTGCCATAATTTTTATTATGTTTGTTGCGCCAGCTTCAGCCATTGCAGTTTCTTTTGCATTTATCAGAGCATTTATCAGAAAGAATTTTGGTCTGGGCAACTTCTATGTTGATTTTACTCGCATCATAATTACACTACTGCTACCTGTTGCATTTATCTCATCATTGTTACTAATGGTGTTGGGTGTCCCTCAAACTCTAGACTCATCATTTACCGTAAATACGCTTGAGGGTAACGAACAGGTGATAACTACTGGACCAGTAGCATCATTGGAATCTATAAAGGATCTTGGCAGCAATGGCGGGGGATTCTTTGGATCGAATTCTGCTCATCCATATGAAAATCCAAATGGACTTTCCAATGCATATGAAATCTTTCTGATGTTAATTATTCCTCTGTCTCTTCCAATTGCATATGCCAAGTTAGTCGGTAAAGGAAGGGGAGTATCTCTTTTAATCGCTATGCTAATAGGTTTTGGAATAGCTTTTGCCATAGCACTATCTCAGGTAAGTGGTCCCAATCTATTGGAAACAAGGTTTGGGAGTTTTGGTAGTATATTTTTCAATATAGCTTCAATAGAAAGCAATACGGGGTCAGCAAATTCCGCGCTGGCAGGAATGTCACCAAATGCAGTAATTGCCCTATTTCTTGGAATGTTTGTACAAGCCATTCCAGGTGCTGTGGGCACAGGAATGATGACTATGATAAT
>JAATVP010000020.1 GCA_014523625.1 Nitrososphaerales archaeon TH5896 | reverse complement strand
CCTTGAGGGTACGGTTGATCTTCGGGGTTTCACTGGTATCTCAAGTGATGCAAGACCAGGTGCACAAGGATTTAAAGCGGATATTAATATTAAGAGCAGTTCTGCTTCTAAGGAACAAATAAGTGAACTGTATGAACTCGGTAAGAAATTCTCTCCAGCATTTGACACATTGACAAATGGCACCTCTGTAATCACTGTAAATTCTTCCTAATATAGCCGTGTTCATAGAAGATTCGTGATCTTGATGCAGCAGTTAAATCTATAGCCGACATAAAGCAGAGATATTCCCTGCAGATAAAAATAAGGACATATTCAATCAATGTTTTAATTACTCGTAAAGTGCTGCTCACTCGCAAATCAGATTCTGAGATTAGTACTGGAAAGGACTATTCAGTCGTAGAAGCGGACTACGGCGTTGACACTATGCAAAAATTGGTGAGATGATATCTGACACTAATAATTACAGGAATGGGGACTCGGCAGAATTGTATTATCCTTAAGTAATAGGCAACAAAGTAGTCAAGTAGCTACTACTACTGTACAATCAGACTCCAATCCAGCTTTACGAATTGTTGTTGGACTACGCAAGATCTGGTGTGCATTTTTAAAGAGGCCAAGCCGGCTGGAGATGATGATTCTTGAGCCCAATCTTTATGTCAAAAATGGTTCACACACCCTTGGGCCCATAATAATATTACTTCTCAAATTGGATTCTCAGATCAAAAGAAAAAAGAGAGAAAAACAAATTGAGCCTGTTAAATTTAGACATAGGGAAGGAATCTGAACCCTACGGTTTATTCGTGTTTGCTATTATTGCTGACCAGACCAGAGAGAAGTACGTTACAAGACTTAATAAATTCTTTGAAATTATAGGCATTGATCAAGAAAAGAAACTATCCATACAAGAGAAATGCAAAATATTTACCACTAAATTATAATCGTAATACAACTGATTATTGTCTACAAAAAATGACGCTTCAGGGTTAGAACTTGTTTAGTCATCTCTATTTCTTGCTATGTGTAAATACCCAACATGGGCTACCTCCCTGGGACCCGCACACGCCTATTTGAAATTTAAGAATATAGGTGAAGTTATTAGATGTATTAAAAAATACTCTTCTTGAATGTATATTATTATTAGACATTAGTTCCTATGTTAGTTGTATACCTATGGAGAAAACCAATCACATTAATAGTTGTGATAGCCGTGTTCATGCTTATAAAAATGGTAAAACCATGGAGCAGTGTAAGGAAGAAGCCAGAGAAAATACTCGAGCACTATCAAAAGAACGGTTAGAAAATGGTGAGGTCTCATGGACGAGAGTATTGGATACGGCAGGGCATGACGAATTGGTTTATAAATTAACTTTGAAATATCTCCGACAACAAGGATATGATATAGGAAATTATAAAATTCCAAGAGTTAAACCCAACACAGGACAATAGCACTGATAATGCCTTCTCAGCATCTTGTTTCAGATCGTTGAATGTTGCATTTCCCCATACATTGCTATCCAGAAGCGTATGATTGGTACCTATTCCCCTCTTGACCTTCTTGAGTTCCTCGTTAGGAACCACTTTGACGTATACTTTCCATTCTAATCCCGCCCCTACCAGCCTAAGGCCTTCGCTGATTTTTCTGCAGCATCATCCAAAGCTCCCTGCGGACTCGCAGTGCCGTAGTAAATTGCGTCTAATGCCTCTTTGATGAACTCAGCAATTTGTGGGTATTCTGGAATGCTTGGTCTGGTACCTCCGTTAGGTATCATTGATACTAATTGATCATAATAAGGCACGACTTCCCTAGGTTCCAGGGAATATTGACCCTCACCGATAGGGATCTGGGTGGGCATATTCGCATGTTTTGTCAAATATGGTCCAAGCATTTGTGGTTCTAACATGATGGTTATCAGTTCCCATGCCAGGTCCTTATGAGCAGACGTCACGGGCACCCCTAACTCCCATCCTCCCATTAACGTGGATGTCCTTGTGGTTTCGTCAGGAACTGGAAACATAGGAATGAACCCTACATTTTGTTCAAAGTGAGTTCGGTTCAGAGGTGTGGTTATAGGGACGTGATGCTGTAAGGCTTCTATCATTACTGCGAATTTCCTGTCCAGGAACTCTTCGCCCCAAAAGTGATCTTTCTGAGGCAAAATTCCAGCATCTATCTGCTCCTTTATGAAATTGAGGGCTCGCAAACCTTCGCTACTATTAAATGACGGGTACCAGTAGGTCCCTTTCGTAGGATTCCCTTGCTTGATGGAGACAATGTCTCCTCCTAACATCCAAAGATAAGGGTACCAGAGATCAGGAGAGTGACCTGCTCCAGTCAAATGAACACCTTCAATACCTTGAGGTCTAAGTACTGAATTCAACTTCTTTGCAGCATCAATATAGCCTCCCCATGTCATTAGAGATTGCGGGTCAACTCCAGATTCCTTTAATATGTCCTTCCAGTACCAGATACCCCGTACATCGGTCCACGCCCATATACCGTAAACCTTATCTTGGTATACTCCGCCGTCCCAGTTTGCTTGATACCAATCCGATTGACGGCCCCAAGTTTCAGTGAAATTGGTGAGATCGGAGAGCAGTCCTTTTCCTGCGAATTCCCCCAGCCAAATTTGGTCGACGGTAATAAGGTCGACAGGGACTTTGGCTTCAAGAGCAGACAATATCTTGAGTCTAGTCACGTTATATGGGGATGTTGTATAGTTAATTTCGATATCTAAATCTGGATGCCGTTCCATGAGCTTCTGCATCGCTGGCTCAATTAACGATTTCCACCTTGTTGGGTCACCCTGATCTTCAAGTAGGGCAGTAAGGGTAATATTTTGCTTCTTAGATTGAAGTGAAGAGTCACCTATTCCTTGGATACCTTCCTGGGTACCGGCATATATAAAAAGTATAAAAAATAGAAGTACTACTATGAGAAGCCATGTCTGAACTGGAGATAATTGCTGTGTGGGACTCAACACGAGTATAACGAGAAGCGTTCTATATAAGGATCAAATTGCACGGGATGAATATGACTACATTCGAGCAGAATATCAGTATGCTCATGAGTTCTTTATTTGGAGAAGAAACCGGGAGACTCACTACTCGAAATGAATATCATGCGATATAACCGAAAGAAATGACCACATGCATGAGATTGAAAATGAAAGACAATACACACTTGTATTGCGATTCTACGCATACATAAACAACAAAAATATTCTGGCATTCTGGAATGTTATTTCCGGCTGTTGATTCGGACGTGTTGCGCGCCCTTCATCATGAAACAACACCTAAAAAGGTAGAATATGAAGCGAACTGATATTTTGGTTATGATTCCTTCCCCACGTCCAAAAATGACATATTCAATTTATTTCTCTCTTTTTTGGTTTGAGAATCCTATTTGAGAAGTAAACTATATCATATCGTATAGTTGATATCTTCAGATTCAAGTATCACTTTTCCATACTTTCATTTGTTTCTTGTATTTCTTCTTTCTTTGGCGGGGTCAACCATAATGTAATTAGGGATACCTGAACTTATATGGAAAGCAAGCTTGATACGTCATTGGTCTGGTGAGACGTAGTATGGTGATAATAATTTTGGACTTATCCTCATCATATTTAGCGTCGCTGCCTCAAGTGAGTATGTCAGCAAAGGCTTATCTTTGAATTTCTATCTGAGTGAAATGACATAGCAACTATCACGTAATACCCATCTACATTAACAACTATAATATTGAGACTATATGTGATCATATATAGAACCATATATGACTGTGTGTCAGCATATTAAGTCTGGAATACGGAAAAGCTGTGAAGAGTAAGCTAAGCTATTGCCCTGGTCATTGAATATTATAGTGGGCCTTCAAGTTATCATAATACGATCCAAACTAAAAGCAGGAAGAAACTCTTCCTTAAGAACATCCGACAATAACACTAACACGAATAAGGCTCTATCATTTTGTGTACCTTAGTTGCATTCCACAAGAATAATTAACTAGATGATCAGCAAGTAAGATCGGCCATAAAATTGAAATCTAACTCATTATCCTCTAGTCAGGACGAAAGATCATTTTTCTCCTCATCTTCTGCATGGGAAGAGATGGATGAGTGGGGACCTGAAAAAGTATTGCAGGTTTACGATCCTGATACTGGTATGAAGGGCATCTTGGTAATTGACAATACATCAACAGGCCCAGGCAAAGGAGGAATAAGATTTGCAGAAAGTGTAAGCCCTCTAGAAGTATTTAGATTGGCAAGGACCATGACGTGGAAGTGTGCTGCAGCTGGGCTACCTTTTGGCGGTGCAAAAGGCGGAATAGTTGCTAATCCAAATGCTGTGGATAGAGTATCCTGGATGAAATCTTTTGCAAAAATGATCAGGCCATACTGTCCTTCTCAATATATTGCTGCTACTGATGTCGGAACCACAGAGTTAGAGATGGCGGTATTCGCACATGAGATAGGAGATATGCGCGCTTGTACTGGCAAGCCATCAGAACTGGGTGGAATTCCACATGAACTAGGTACTACTGGCTATGGGGTAAGCGTGGCATTAGAGGCGTCTCTGGAGGTGCTAGATAGGCTACCATCATCAAACGTGACTCGCGTACAATCTACACTTAAAGAGATGGGTGACAGGTCAGAAGGAGGACGAGAAAGGACCGTAACAATACAAGGTTTTGGTAATGTTGGATCTTTTACTGCAAAATTTCTGGATGATTTACCAAGGATTAAAGTCGTCGGAGTAAGCGATGTCTCTGCTTTTATTTATGATAGTAATGGGCTAAATATTCCCAGATTAATGACGGATATGAAAGGCAAGACAAAACTGTCCGAATTGTCTACAGACCAATACACTTCTCACTCCTCTAAACATAATTCTTCCAATTCTAATAGCACCACTGCGCGTGCACATCGATACGATATTAGGGATAAAGACGAAATATTTGATGTGGATGCTGATATATTCATCCCAGCTGCTTTGGGAGGAGTCATAAATGACAAAACTGCGCCGAAACTACGTGAACACGGTGTAAAGATCATAGTAGAGGCTGCAAATATTCCAACGCTTCCCAGCGCCGATGAGTACCTTATTAAGAACGGGATCTTGATTATACCTGACTTTCTCGCTAACGCAGGTGGTGTAATAGGATCCTTTGTAGAATACCAGGGAAGGACAGAGAAAGAAGCGTTTGAACTTATTAGATATAAGATTACCAAAAACATAAGACATGTTCTGGTAGAGGCCTTGATGCAGACAGGAGCCGTTCGAGAATTAGATCTGGAAATTGTAAATCCAAGAAAAGTTGCAGTTGAGTTGTCACAACAAGTAGTGTATAGAGCTATGCTACTCAGAAAGGGTGCCATAAACGTAGCAAGAGAGGCATATGCAAGGAAGGACAGAATATCTATTTGAAAAGATGAAAGAGCAATCTAAACTTATATTTCTCTTTACAATGACACTAGACCAATATAGGGGCATCACTATCACCCACATTAGTATCATCACCATCTCCACTCTTTATTGTATCATCGTAGGCCCCAATGGCCATTTTAATTCAAAATTTGAAATAGAGGCCAGTGGTCAGCCAGTCAGCCAGTTAGACGGGTTCAATAGGCTTCGGAACCGGTGTGTATAGGGGTTCGATGGAGATTAAGGGGCATAATTGGATTGTATTAGAAGAATCTTATATAAGTAATGTCTGCGTACTATCTCCTTCACCAGGGGAGGTTCAGAGTAAGAAATGAGATGGGTTTGTATCTATTGTAACAAAGTAATGGATAGAGCAAATTTCACAGACTTCATCGAGGAGAGTAATAACAGGGCTGCTGAAAGTCATGGTTGGCAACTTGTAGCAGACAGATTACCTGACTGATCGGCTAGACTTGAGTAGCCTAGTGTATAATCCTATTTTTTCTATTTCAGACTAGGGAAAACTGTTTCCCATCAATGACATGGCTTTAGATCATATGATATCGTAAGCGATATCACGAGGGAGAAATCGTTACCATATGACTAGTAACGCTCATCAAATATTCTAATCAAATGTTAGATAGAACAAATATAACATTTCTTTCTGAGAAGTTTTTTGGGCATGTATGCGTACATTTTATTGGTTCAAATGACTACGATTGTAATAGCCGTCGCAGCAGCAGTTATGGCTATGCTGGTGGTATCAATCGTTGCGGTCAGTACAACATTTGCCGTAACAGTCAACAACAACACAGATGCAAGGGCAGAAGCAGTAGAAAATGACAGCAGCAGCGTAGTAGCGGCGGATGGGTCCTCTGACAATAATGAAAGTGCAAAATCTGGAATCAACACTGCCGTGTGTGGTTCAGATGCAGCACATGCATGCCAAACGTCTTCTGGCGAAAAATAGTATCACATAATGTGAAGAACAAACCGCACGCTTCTTTTCCGAAACACTAATGATGAACTTTGAAGAATATACGAAGGTGATGAGGCAAAGGGAGAGTCAGAAGATAACGAATGTAGACTTGGAGAGAGTTGGCTAATTAGGGTGCTGTAACAAACTATCTTAAATCCATGATCGTTTGACATAGGTAGTGGTACGTGACTCAGTTCGGGTTAAAATCTAGTTGCATTCAGCATCATCCCCCTACAGGTTGAGATCTTGCAAACGGGTTGAATTTGGGTTGAATTTGGAAATGATTTGGGAAATCCCATAAGTAGTATTTCACGAAAGTCTTTGTAATGAGTCTATTAGAACAAGTAAGTGATCAAATCTGCAGTAGGAGCTATTCTGATATGGAGGCCGCTAATCTCGACACTTCATGCCCATCGTGGGATGACAAGACTATATTATTAGTTGATGATCAGATTGATGTACTTATTACTATTAAGATTATGCTCCAAACATGTGGCTATGCAGTCAATGCATTTAATGATCCTTTACTGGCATTAGATCATTTTAGAAGACACTCGCATGACTACGGGATAGTAATTTCTGATATGATACTGCCTTCCATGTCTGGCCTTGAATTTATAAAGAACATTAGGATAGCGAATCCCGAAATAGTAACATTCATCATAACGGCATTGGATAACATAAAGGATATCAGCAATGATCTGTTATACGATTCGACAGTGTTATCATTAGATGGTATCATTCATAAACCAATCCTTTTGGATGAACTATGTAGATCGGTAGGGAAAAGGAGATAGCGTTGGAAAACTTTCTTCTACGTGATGAAGGAATTGAGAAGGTTCTTATAATAGGTTTAGGCCAGCTGGGTCTTCCTGTAGCAAAGTACGTGAAGCAACAGGGATTTGATGCATACGGGTATGACATAAGTCAGAAGGCGATGCAACGAGCAGAAAAGGTAGCTTCAATAAAGAGTGCTGATGATTTTAGTGAATTTGATGTCTACATTGTCTGCGTTTCTACACATAAGCCAGACGATATGTTTATGCCTCAGATAGAGGGCCTGTTATCCATTGTACAAGAAAAAATTGCAATGGAAGCCAAAAATGGTGCCCTTGTATCAATAGAGAGTACTATTCCTAGAGGGACATCGAAGAAGGTATTTGAAATGCTCAACCATAGTTTACATGTTGCACATATACCTCATAGATGGTATGCACCAGAGGAAAAGGAGCATGGAGTCAATCAGTTGCGTGTAGTTGGAGGTGTGTGCGAGTGTTGTCTTAAGGTAGCTACGCAGTTCTATGGACAAGTTAGTGACAATTACAAGATGAATTACAATAGCAACAGCAACCAAAATAACCACACCGACGATAATATCATTATTAGTACTAATAGCAATAACATCATCAGCGAGAACGTCAACACCACCCCCAACAGTAGTGATAGTAGTAGCAGTAGCACAAGCACTACCGGAATTACTACTAATGGCACTGGTAATAGCAATTACATTCCTAATCTAGGGATACCATTACATCCTGTTTCTGATGTAGAAATTGCTGAAATAACAAAGATAGCTGAAAATGCACATAGATATCTTCAAATAGCTTTTGCAGAGGATATCTACCTTTACTGTCAAGCTAATAGCATAAACTTCCCAGAATTG
>JAATVP010000181.1 GCA_014523625.1 Nitrososphaerales archaeon TH5896 | reverse complement strand
TTCTCCTTGAAAAGAAAGAAGAGTATAGCTTGCGCATGCACAGATGCAAGCTATACATTTTGCCAGCAGAGGTGTAATTTCTGCAAATATTTTATGTCTTGATTGGTTCATATTCTTTGTGTTTGCATTGTACGACGTTGTTTTGCTATGTTTTAAGCAACGTTCAAATGCACGATTCACAAGATCTAAATTCTGTTCAGATTATGTTACCAGTTTTGAGGGATTAGATCATGAGTTTCACTGGAAAACAAAATATTAAAGGACGAAGAGTATTTCGAGTCCTTTCATTTGTTTCACTTGGTTTGGTCTTTACGGTCGTAATTATTGGGGCCTTTATCAGCGCCCGGGGGCAAGGACTCTCGTGTTCCGATTGGCCGTTGTGCCCGACTGGATTCAGTCTGTCTCCTGAAGGAGAATACTTCTTAGAATACGTTCACAGGATCATGGCATTGATTATGACTGTCTCTGTTTATATTACAGCGTTCTACGCAATCAAAAGATTTGTCAAATCTAGAAAGGCTGCTACCGCAACCGCCGTGGCAGTTTCGATCCAAATTGCAATTGGGATGCTAGTTGTATTTTCAGATCTACAACCTATCACAGTCGCTATCCATACTGGAGTAGGCGTCTTATCCTTAGCATTTGCTTTACTGACCTTTATTCTATCTTATCCTGACTTCACGGGCCATCCTGTCCCAAATAAAGCCTCTTCTGAATTAAATTGAGGGATAATGATTGGTAGAGGGTTAGAGTACAATATGTGAATGCACATTCAGCTAACTCAGATTGAACTACAAATGTAATCCAGATATACCCTGATTCACAGGTGATATATCTTTAATCGATAATTAGTTTATCGCCGTGCTCAAATGGATAGTCGGTAGAGAGGATCTATTACGCTTATCTTCAAAAGCCAATTGACGAAACCCGGAGACAACGGCATAAAAAATGCCTGACTGAAAAAGACTCTGAATCAAATTTTTGCCTCCCCATTTGACTCGTTATCATCTGCGCCATGACCGCCTAGGGTCCATGGGAACCGCTTACCGATTATTGAAACCCAATCGAGCCTAGTCATGAAGTAAAGGAGACAACTTACTAGTGACACGCTAACTGTTGCGACCAAGGCCAGGTACACGGGATCAGAAGTTCTGTTTAGTATCTGAAGGGCCAGCGGCATTCCCCAAATTAAGAGTATCCAGACGACTGCCAAATTGACTATGAGCTTTCCAAAGAATGTTGTGACTATAAACTTCCATGGAGTAAATTTAGAAATACCAAGGAGTATTATAAAAATGTCATCTGGTGGAAAAGGAGTTAATGCTGCTACAAATGAGCCTAGAGAACCATATCTTGCTAACAACAATTGCAATGGAGTCATTCGAGTTAAAGTTTTCTTTTTGATAAGGCTCCTTCCGTGATAGCTAGCTAAGAAAACTGTTGTTCGACCTAAGGTCACCCCGATGGCAGAGGATAGTGCCAGCAGATTCGGGTCGAACTTACCGCTAAGTAGCGCAATAACTAAGACTGGAATATATGGGATCGGTACGAAGACGATTAGGCTAATGATCAAAGTTGCTATCAAGACTCCAGCGTAACCTAGACTACCGCCTATAGAAAAGATCTCCTCCAAAAGAGTCAATCGCTAAACTATTGGAATTAAGCGTCCAGCTCAATATTTACGAATCGAATAATTGGTATTGAGATCAGGGCTCTAACTGCAGATTTTTTAGTTTGAACCTATCCGTCCTACTTTTTGCCAATCATAATACATACATGATAATGTAACCCAACAACTGTACTGCATGGGGTATTGTGCAAGCGTTCCCTAAAAGATTTGTATCTCGTTACTTGATACCAAAAAAGTGATAAGATAAGGTGTAATTGAAAATTTAATGGGCATTCACCCATTGAGATATCCTCATACTTGCGTCAAAATTTGTATTAATTAAAAATATAACCGTGGCAGTTGATCCCTACCTTGACTTAGTTACTCGAGTATCACCTTCATTCGCAATGACTGTTACCTTTGTGAAATTCAATTCAGTGCTTTTAGGAGGGGTGATCATAACAGACGAGAATGGTCCCATATTCCCAATCTGTTGAATTTGCCCTTCATCACCAAATAGAACTGATACATCATTGAGGGTATCAAAGTTATTATTTGACACCTTGACACTTACTGTCTGCATAGTTCCCATCACCTCACTACGTTCAACAATTTCTACATTCAATCCCGACCTAGGGATATAGACTGATAGTACTACTACTCCCACAATAACGAAGCCTGCAATTATTACATATTTTATGATTTCTATATAGTTCCTCTTTTTGGTAAAGCCATCGTCATCGGCGAAGCGGTTATTCTCCCATGCAAATGAATATACACTTTGGTGTTATATGGTTATGGTTCTTTCGGCTTTCCTTGATCAGAACCTAACGAACTAGATGAACCGGTTTAATGTGGCCTGATATGGTAAAGCATTTAAAAAATTAAAGTGTGATAAACATTTAGTAAATCGAGTAAGGGGACATGAAACGCTTTTATGACGTTGCAAAACAATCAATTTCAGCCTATACCTTCATGACTGTTGTTGTGCCCCAATGAAATAGGTTTTTTACATATCGAAAAGGGACTACAATAGCTGGATGACAATTCAGTTCGTAGGCGAATGCGATGAAGGGGAATTACCCATTATTAGGTATATCGATTACTCGACTTCACTGGCAGGCGCTCTGGATAACTGCACGATGGCCGGGATTAAGTTGTAACAAAACTATTATCATAGTACTCGCAATGGGATTAGAGGCTCTCCAAATGGCAAAATGTATTCAACATAACCCCAAAAATATGCCTACCAGTTCAGTTACTTTATTAATTGTTAATTCCATGCCAATATTCTATTAAAGAATTAATACTAAAAGTCCTGGATCCTTCTTAAGAAGCCCGAGTTTGATCGTATTGGGGGTCTTTCATCTTACATAGGTTCGTCTATCAAATTTTAACATAACCATTACATAGTTAGAAGTTGACTCGCTATCTTTCTCAATCCAGATAAATCAATAATGGACATCTATTTGGAATTATGACAAGCCTCAGAATTTTAGCCATAACTATGGCATTGACAGGGCTAATCATTGGCTCACTGTTCGTAGGTGCGAGTAACTCCTATGGAAAGGATTACCAAAAAAAATCCCTTGCAGTTTCACAAGCCAATTACTGCGGACAGGGGAAGGTCGGGATGAGTGTTCAATGCACTAATACTGTATCCCAGACTCAAGGTAATGAAAATGGAGTAGCTATGACTGACTAGATATATTTCTTCGATACAATTCCTAACATAATTTCGACCCCAAAAATATCTTCATCTGAGGATATTTTATTCCATAGATTGTACGATGTGAACGAGGACTGAGAGCTTCCATTGTCAGACATTAAATGTAAGAATGTGATGAACAAAAGTGTGCGTTTTCCAATTATTAACGTGTAGCAAAATGCTCAGACCTATCTTCTAAATAGGGGGTTACATACGAATGGACCAAATGTTTCTGTGCAGCGATCATACAGGTCACTAAAGAAGTCATCCGAACGATCGATTGGTGGTTGTGTGGGAAAATTACTACCATTGTCTGGCTGAAGTGTTCCAAAATCAGAAGTCGACCCTATAATGACAGGGATTTTTAGGAGTTGAGCATTCCTCAATACTGTAACTTGGATAGTATCCCCTATACCCTTGCTTTCGATGAATTCATTTAAGGCTTTGACATTAGAAATAGTAGTATTATCAATTCTTACGATTACGTCTCCTCCTATTTCAACTGGGGTACCGTTTATATCCGCAACAATAAATCCGCCTCTTATTCCTGCATTCGCTGCAGGTCCGTCTGCTAGTATGTCAACCACAAGAACACCATCTCTTTCCCCATCCCGCACATTATTTGGGGCTTGTTGTAGCTGTGATCCTGTTAGGTTCATCCTTGCCGCTATTTCTTCAGTCATGTTAATTGTATTGATGCCAAGGGTGGGATGCTGTAGTTGGCTCTGCTCAGATTCCAGCTGTCGTTGAGTTGGTCTAGCTGCGACAGTCATGCCAATTTCAAGAGTTTTTCCATCCCTTACCACACTTAGTATCACATTTTCACCTACCGATCTCTCTGATTGAAGGTACATAAGAAGATCTTCAATTTTCCTGACGGTAACCCCGTCCACAGCAACAATTACATCCCCTCCTATCTCTATCTGTTTTCCATTAATCTCTTTCAGCGTTCCTCCTCCTCTAATACCTGATCTTTCTGCTGGGCTCCCCGATGTCACTTCTGTAACTAAGAACCCTCTAGAATCATTCAAACCAATCTCCAACGCGATTTCAGGAGACATATCCACGCCAGCTATTCCTATATATGGATGTCTATACGTTCCTGTAGAGATTAGCTCCGGTACTACCTTCATAAGAATGTCTGAAGGGATAGCTGATCCAACTCCTGCAAATCCTCCAGTATTTGAGAAAATTTCTGTATTCATTCCGATAACTTCCCCTGCTGTGTTGAGTAGTGGCCCTCCTGAGTTGCCAGGATTTATAGCAGCATCAGTTTGAATTAGGTTTGGTATTAATAATGGCGGAGTATCCTGTTGACGCAATAGAAGATCGCCTTGCGGAACAGATGATGGGAGGACCCTACCAAAGCCACTCACTATCCCCTCGCTCATCGACCCAGATAGTCCGAAAGGGTTTCCTACCGCTAATACTGGTTGTCCGATACTGAGTTGGGATGAATTACCTAGAGGTAATGGTACGAGACGCTTTCCAGTTACGTTCTCTACTTTCATAACAGCCAACTCAGAGTAGAGATCCGCACCAACAACTCTGCCTATATACGTCGTACCATCAAGGAAAGTTATATGAAAATCTCTTTCACCTAGGTCTGTTTCTTGGTTTTCCTGTGGGTCAGCGACCACATGATAATTGGTGACAATATGACCTAGTCTATCATAGATAAAGCCGGAGCCTTGCCTTGAACCAAAAGAGGTAGAGCGAGGGTCGCTAATTTGAACGATTGATTGATCAACTTCATTGAACAATGTAGTCAGATTACGCCCCAAATATGGATTTGTCGATATAGCTGAACCTTGATCTTCTTCGGGTGCTACAGATGAGCTATTTGAGAACTCTAACTGGGCATTCACTTCAATGACACAAAATGTCAACAAACCAATCAAAATAAAAGCTACAAATGGCAAACAAAATCGAAAACGATCGAATGAGTCCATGTTGTCACGTATGAAAAATGCTTCTTTAAATGCTTTTGGAGGAAGTTGCGTATACCGATTGGGTCTCCTCACTACAATTTGTAAAATATCTTATTCTACAAGATCTCAGTTGAAAGAATATACTTACAACCAAACATTGAGTACACATTATCAGTAACGAAGAACATAATGGTTCATTTTAGAATTAGCAAATATTCCACGTTTAATAATTCTCAAGGATCTACGCTACGTACAATACAAACTCCTAATTATTATCGATGGAAAAAAGATTAGCAAAGAATGCTGAGTCTGCCCCCCTCATGAACTTGACTTCTAGCCAGACCAACCTTAGCTAAACAAATACAATAAAAAAAGATAGCGAACAAACGGTTCCCCCACTTCCTTTTTGTTGTTTGGGTTACTAAGATTGACTAAGCTTCCCAGTCTAATATAACAAAGTACGGGGACAGATAAAGAATGTACTAGTCTACGTTACTACTAAAGATATTTAGGATAGCACAAATTCATTAATGGTATTTTAACGTAATAAATTATTTCTTAGCACATTCAGATCCCAACTGAGTTGAAATTTTCTATTGAATTTATTTGTTTAAGCAATTAACTAAACTCTTCACTCTAAATTAGTTATATAAGAATTATTTGCTTAAAGCTAAGGTTATTATTATGACCAGAGTAGATATCCACAACTTTGAAAATATTGCAATCCAGTACTATATTGTTTTCCATGATCCTGCTAGTCTCTATGGTCACAAGTCTAACCATTTCGGTCCTTCATGATTTTCATCTTTTTGACGTTGCTGCGACGTCTGCAGTTACAATAACACCAGAGGACGGAGAAGAGGATGAATCTGAGGATGAGGTAAATGATGAAACCAAATCATCTGAAACCCAAGAAGCCCAGCATGGAGAAGCGATACAACCAGCCGCTAACGCAGGAAAGCCAGATACCAACGATCAGAACAATGACGGCGATTACCAAATAGATATACCGGACGGTGCTGCATGGAAAGACACAATATCTGAAAGATTTTATCCCTCAGAATTGATCGTTCCATCAGGGTCAGATGTAACATGGACAAATGATGATGACTTGACTCATACAATTACTAGCGGTAAAAATGCAGGATATGGGTTGTATGAATTTCTGCAAGATGGTATTTTTAATTCTGGAGAGTTAGATCAAGGAGAATCATTCACATTTCACTTTGCCGAACCTGGCAGGTACGAATATTTCTGCGTTCCGCATCCATGGATGAGCGGAGTAGTTATTGTACAATAAATAATTTGAATACGACCCAGTTCTGGCTGTAAGAAGTCATTAATAAAAGTCCAGTATCCCACTTGCTATTCTCAAGATTATCATTCTAAATCAAATTGAATTATAATCATGGAATGACTAAGAGAATCGGTTATCATCCGGTGAAGTTGACTCTCAAAGGAGAATAGTTATACCTGGTCTTATTAAGTTAGGATTTTGTCAAGTCTACTCGTGCAACAGCATAGCGTGATCCCATTTGAGTGGTGGGGATAAGCTAATATCGTCATCTTATTGGTGGCTGATAGAAAACTTTCTCTGGTTTTATCCTTAAGATAATCCTTTTTTCACCTGGAGAACGACCTGGATATTTGTCAACACCAAGGTATTTTTTAGCCAGTTTGTCTATGTGTTCTTCAGCAGCATCTTGGGTAATTTGCTCTGTCACCTTACCACGGATTGTAACCATTTCATACGGATTACTACCATTGACAACGGAAATAGCTAGTCTAGGATCTCTCAAGAGATTCTTATGTTTTATTCTTCCTTCAGCCGTATTTACTAGAATACTATATTCGTTATTTTTTTCGATATCTACCCAAGTGGGGGTAATTTGTGGAGAACCGTCTTTCATAAGGGTCGAGACAAAGGCGAAATTCTTTCCTTGAAAAAGCAGAGCTACTGGCTCTGTTATTTGTTTTGTGACTTTACTCATCAACTATCAAATGTTAAGCATATCTAATAACTATATTGAATTGATTTGGATAATATCGAATAAATTCGAAAGGTCTTCCTTGATCTAATATCATAATAACCAGGGTTTGAATTTCAAAGCTAAATCCTATTACTACTAAGCATTCAAAAGAAACTAAAACTATGACGCCCGCTGACTAACGTTGGCTGCAATACAAAAGATTAGCAGTCCTCGTCATCAAATCTCTGTCAACCATCGGACCTGCTTTTAGCATAATCAATGGGTAGCTGATAGTGATCCCTGTCACCAACGGCATGTCGAACATTCCATTCTACAATTCAATTGTAGCCTTTATCTAGTAATTTTGTAAACTGCTCCGTCTCTTAACGAGGAAACATACAGCAACCCATCTGGACCAATTTCTAGATCAGTCGGAACCCCGAACCCTTCGCCAAAAAT
>JAATVP010000019.1 GCA_014523625.1 Nitrososphaerales archaeon TH5896 | reverse complement strand
CTTCCAACAAGATCAAGCACTCGCATCATCTTCAAAGTCTCCTAATGTCTTTGGGTAGACCATGAATTGCCTACATAAGACTTAGGGTCTAGTTCTGTTTTCCTTTGGGTATAATGGGTTAAATCTACTTAATAGTTAGTAAATGATAACCTTCGCGACCGACAACCATCACTGGAAAACAAATACCCTTATTATTATTGAATCTGAAAGTGTCATTTCTTCTAATGCTTACCACTTCTTGCTATTTCATCTACAGTTGCTGATTCTTCTGTGAAAATGAAGAAGTGCAATAACTTGGCAATGCATCATCGGGGTCCAGATTGGTTCTAATCTGAATGTGTCAACTGAGGAATAACCTAAGGCATAGTCTAGTTCTTAACATGACGGGGTGATGAATTCATTTAACTGTTTGAGGATTCGGGCAGTTGCTCCCCAAATCAAATATGAATCGTAATTGAATTTGTATAATTCATCTATCGAGATATGTTCCGTGTCTGGACTCATCGTGGAAAGCAACGACATCAGAGGAAGATCTAATACAGCTTCGACTTCGTCTGCGAACGGAATGGGTTGATCGATATTTTGTAGAATGCTGACGAACGGAACGATAAAAAAATTTGACGTAAGCGTCTTCACCGCGTTAAGACATCCTAAAATATCGCCAGCAGTTAGTTTGATACCTATTTCCTCACCTGTTTCTCTGATAGCGGTGTTTAACAAGTTCTCGTCTTCCTTGGTATATCGCCCTCCAGGAAATGATATCTCTCCACCGTGTGACCTAAGGCTAGAACTCCTTTTGGTCAGAAGAACGTGTGGAGATGATCTGGTAAAGTGGATCAGTACAACCACGGATGATAGACTAAATGTCTCATAAATCGGATTTCCCAATGATGCAGGGCAACTTAAATGGGGCATGATTCTTGCAAGGAGATTCTCCTTATCCATGATTATACGATATACTATCAGAAGGGTATCTATATTTCGCTTAGCTCGATAAGGCAAATTTGATAGCCGACTTACGAATAGTAGTTAAATTGACCGTCTTCCGGCTGATCTTACTAGAACCGACACACAATGGTACAATGCACAGCTATATACTGTCTTGGATCATTTACACGACAGATGAGCCTTAGATTCTTCATAGTTAGAGAAATAAGGATTACTCCATTATTATTTCACGTAATCCGTTCATTAATCTCAAACAGGATGGAAATAGATCATCTCTTTCAAAAAGCATTTAATAATTACAGGGCGAACTTGTTAAAGGTGAACGTGCTCGAACTTCGCTATATGATCATTCAAGATTCCCAGATTTTCGAATATGTAGACATACTGTATGATATTAGCACAATGATGGATAAATGAGTAAGATACGATTTGAACTGAATCCTCCAAAAACAGTACAGAATCGCTACTTTGAGGATCATGAATTACGAAAATCGTTATTATCATTGGTTGGCAGGGCAAGGGAATTGGCGGGATTGGTTGATGGAATCCACATCACTGATTCAGTCTTGGGGATCCCCCGAATTTCAGGCATTTCTTTTGCTCATTTTATCAGACATTCCGGAAACAGTTTACCTATTAGCTGCAGCTTGAGGGCTCGTGACCGTAATTATACTTCATTTATGCAATTTGTAGGGGACGCTATTTTGTTGGGACTCGAAAGTATTCTAATTTTGAAGGGGGACGAACTAGGACCTGATTCATCGACGTCTAACCTCATACCGACCGAAATTCTCAAGGTTCTGCAAAGAGAAAAGTATGATAGATACATCAATTTTAATCTGGCTGCTCCATCAAAGATAACTGACAGGTTTCAGATAGAAAAAAAGATACTTTCTAAGCCACATTCACTAGTTACACAATCCATCGAATCTCTAGGTGATTTGGAAGACCTTGCCGATTTGGCAAAACAGCATGGCATAAGAACAGTGGCATGTATAATGATTCCTTCAGATAAAAATCTCAAGTCGGCTCAGATGATAGGATTGGACTGGGATGAGTATTCAAAAGATCCCGTTAGCTTCATTATGGAAGCCAGTAAAATTGCTGACGAAGTCCTACTCACATCACCAAACCATTTTGCAGCTGCAATTGAGGTTCTAAAAGTTATCTCAAATCATGATTAGAATACCTTCAATTTCATAGAGCGTACAAGATGAGTTGTAAGATACTAGCGATTTTCGTTCGTTGTCCCCATAGCAATTCTATTCTAGCTTTTTTGCAGCAATCATTTCTGACTTTACCTCATCCAATATAGTACGGTAGTATGGCTGGAGTTTACTATCCTCGCTGAGCCTCGGTCTTCTATAATCTACTGGGATCTCCCTCTTCAAATGCCCTGGCCTGCTTGTAAAGACAATAACCTTGTCCCCAAGACAGACTGATTCAAGAATGTTGTGAGTCACAAAGACAATTGTTTTCCTAGTCTTCGCCCAAATTAACTGCAATTCTACCAATAGCAAATCGCGGGTCTGAGAATCTAATGCTGCGAATGGTTCGTCCATGAGTAGTACCTCCGGATCCATTACCAATGCTCGCGCGATTGCGACCCTCTGTTTCATTCCACCAGAAAGTTGATAAATATATGATTGAGCAAATTTAGTCAATTGCATCATATCAAGATATCTTATCGCTATCTCATAGCGCTTAGCCTTGTCTACTCCGGCCATTTTCAGACCAAATTCAACGTTTTCGATTACCTTTAACCACGGAAAAAGAGCATTTTCCTGGAAAACCATGATCCGATCTGGTCCAGTACCAACAACAGGGTTTCCATTGAGTATCACAGTCCCGCTAGTCGGGTTTTCCAGTCCGGCAAGAATATTCAGCATCGTAGACTTACCGCACCCCGATGGTCCTACTAGACAAACGAACTGCCCTTCGTCAATACTAAAATTTATGTCTTCTATGGCAGTTACTACTGCCCCCGTCCTGCTTTCCACAAATCTCTTAGTTACGTCTTTTACTACAATTTTTGCCAAGTAAGCCTTCTACACATTGGGTAAACATGTTAGAGTACTTTATAGACTTAATCTGGCGGATTCGTTTCTATTCCACCCTTTAGTTGCTGTCCTAGCTGCGATACGCAGCCTTTAGGCATCTGCCTTTTTTCTCCTTTCAAAGCCTTAATTCTCGAGTAATCTTCTGCCGCGAATGCAATTGTTAGTTTGAATAGTTATAGTCATACATTGTGAATCCACACTTCACAGGGCATACACTACTCACCTTCTTTGAATTCCCATGGGCAAAGTACTAGAACTAGCACTGACTGGATTCATTTATTAGTTAAGAGCAATGACATTACCGTTCCATGCCTCTTGAGAGTCTGAGAGATTTTGCTGATGCACTGGAACAAAAGGGACAACTGACGCGAGTAAAGGCTTCAGTAGATCCTGAACTGGAAGTGGCTGAAATAATGCGTAGACTCATGTATGCCAAAGATAAACCTGCGGTTCTATTCGAAAACGTCAAAGGTTATACCATCCCAATCTTGGGAAATACTTTAGGATCAGATGAGCGGTTGAGGATAGCACTAGAAGAGGATGATTTCTCACAGATAGGTAACAGGATCGTAGACCTCACGAGAATGAAGATGCCTACAGGTGTATTTGGCAAGCTTAAAATGCTGCCCAAGCTATCTGAAATTTCAGACTATGGTCCGAAACACATAGACAATGGGCCGGTCAAAGAAATTGTGCTAACTGAAGAAAAAGCGGATCTATCCATACTCCCGGTATTGAGGTCCTTCAAAGGTGATGCCGGAAAATTCATCACGTTTGGATTAACAGTGACAAAGCATCCAGAGACTGAGGTTAATAACATGGGAGTATACAGGATGCAGATCTTGAATACAAGGAAGGCTATAATGCATTGGCAGATACACAAACGCGGAGCACAACATCTAGAGATCCTTAAAGACAAAAGGTCAAAAAGTGGGGAAGAAGGTAGTAGAGATAGACAGATACCTGTCGCAGTGATAATTGGGGCAGATCCGGCGACTTTGTTTAGCGCTGTTGCACCAGTTCCGGAAGGCATGGACAAATACCTATTTTCAGGAATCGTAAGGAAGAAGGGTATCAAGTTAGTGAAATGTAATACTGTTGATCTTGAGGTTCCTGCAACAGCGGAGATAGTATTGGAAGGCTACGTCGACCCAGATGATATGCAAATGGAAGGACCATTTGGCGACCATACAGGTTACTATACGCCTCCTGAGCCCTATCCGTGTTTCAATCTGACCTGCATAAGCATGAGAAAGAATCCAATATATCTCACTACAGTAGTAGGCAAACCGATCCTTGAAGATGCTTATATAGGGAAGGTCATAGAACGTTCATTCCTACCTCTGATACAAATGTTTCATCCAGAGGTAGTTGATTTCTCGATGCCCCCTGCAGCGTGGTTTCAAGGACTTGCGATTATTTCGATCAAAAAGCGATATCCTGGACAGGCAAAGAAGGTAATGATGGGGCTTTGGGGAATGGGACAACTTTCTCTTACCAAGATGTTCGTTACAGTGGATCATGACATTAATGTACATGACATGGACGAAGTCCTCTGGGCAGTGACTACGAGAACTGATCCCAAACGTGATCTTATGATTATCGAGAACGCACCAACTGATACTCTAGATCCATCATCACCTCTTCTTAACTTAGGATCTAAAGTAGGAATTGACGCGACAACAAAATGGCATCAAGAAGGATTTAATCGAGATATACAAGTTTTAGCTACAGTTGATGAAGAAACTCAGGCACACGTCACCATGAAATGGGGAGAGTATGGATTTGGTTAATGATACTGTAGCAATAGGGGTTGCCAATTTCACGGGTTTCTAAATAAACGATTCAGCGATGAAAGCGAAAATATTAAATCATATAGAAATAAGGAAATAGGTGGGTGTGTCCTGTCAGAAGGATATAGATCTGTGTAATGTCGCAATTGGGACAATCTAGGAATTTGCATGGTTGTGGATGGATGGTAGTATTAGAGTGATGACTGGGGGACGAAAAAAAGATAAGGACTACCGCCCCTTTGATTTAGATATATCTAAGGAAACAGAACAAAAAAACGGTTCA
The DNA here is from genome assembly GCA_014523625.1 of Nitrososphaerales archaeon TH5896. Lineage (GTDB taxonomy): Archaea > Thermoproteota > Nitrososphaeria > Nitrososphaerales > Nitrososphaeraceae > TH5896. The sequence continues at coordinate 5,354 of JAATVP010000019.1, read as the reverse complement.
CACCCACAAGGAAAATGTGCTCTATGTGGTAAGCAGATCGGGATCGAAACACAGGGCCCCCATGGATCCATCGCCGACGATAGCATGGTAGGCTATTCTCCAATAATTGATACTGTGGAAGGCACTAATTATGAATTTGATTCACCAGATTGCGCGGTTATGTTCAAACGATTGAAGAGTGTCTACGGTGAAAGATTAACAGGCTTGTTGGGCCTGGAGCAGTTCATTTCCGATCCATTTTGGAATCGAGTTACTCCTGACGAGGGAGAAATGATCCAAATCCAAAATGAGTCTCTGCGGGGTGCAGACGCCCAGGACATTATTCAGATAATCGAAGAGCCAGATAAAATTATACAGGTAGCGCATGAGATGATACGGTCAGCGAAAAAGGAAGTGCTGATTATGTTTTCGACTGCAAATGCCTTTAGGAGACAGATATCAACTGGCGGACCAGATCTGATTAAGGAAGTGACTTCTTCCAGGAAAGATCTTGAAGTGAGAATTCTTACTCCAGCAGACAGGGATGTGGAATTAGCATCCGTTGTCATGGGGACCAAGTTGGACAACGTGAATGTGCGAAACATGGAGGCCACATTACAGACCAAGGTCACCGTCGTTGTGGTGGATAGAAAACTTTCACTGGCCGTTGAACTAAAAGACGATTCACGCGACGATATACAGGAAGCGCTCAGATCCGCGGTTTATTCTAACACAAAGTCCGCTGCCATATCTTATGTTGCCATATTCGAAAGTCTTTGGAAGCAAGTTGAATTGATTGAGCAGGTGAATTCACTTTGTAAGCAGCTCAGGGATCAGCAGACCGACCAAAGAGAATTTATCAGTATTGCAGCTCATGAACTTCGTGCTCCTATCCAACCAATTCTAGGCCTTGCAGAAGTTCTTAAATCAAGACAAGAGGTACAAATGGAAAAACAGAGAGAATTGCTTTCTATCATTATACGTAACGCAAAGCGGCTAAAGGAATTAACAGAGAACATTTTGGACATTACCAGAATTGAAAATAAATCACTCGAACTTCAGAAAGAACCTCTGGATATCGACGAAATAGTAATTGGCGTCTATAAAGATGCCTTAGATGATTCAGAATTTTCTAGAAACATCAGATTAGTTTACAATCATAATAAGACTAGAAAATTTGATTCTGCCTTGTCTCTTAGCCGCTCTGAATCAGTGCTGCCGTCTGGATCAGCAGACAAAGGCTCTTCACTCCCTGTTAAGGCAGACAGATTGAGATTAACTCAGGTAATGACTAACCTCATTGGAAATGCTATTAAATTCTCGAACGAAGGAGACACGGTTATTGTTTCAGTCTCAGAGGAGGATAGTATTCAAGATTTTAAGAGGCGTGAAAATGGGACGCGGAACAGAGTACTTCTAGTACGAGTTGAAGACACTGGAAAAGGCATAGATCCAGAAATCATGCCTAGATTGTTCAAGAAATTCGCGTCAAAGTCAGAAAAAGGTATGGGTTTAGGACTTTTCATTTCAAAGAACATTGTTGAAGCCCACGGCGGTGAGATCTGGGCAGATATTCCCAGTAAAGAGAATGGGGCAGCCTTTTCCTTTACGATCCCGATCAATTGACTTGTCATTCGCCTTATCCTGAAATGTCATAGCCGACTGAAGGACGACGATCCTTACCTAATTCGCTATGGCCTCTAAATGACTTAATATTGTATTATTCCCTAATTGGATGAAAGAAGAAAGGATTAAGTTTTAGATTTATAACAACTCCCGTGAATGTCAGACAACTTCTGAAACGACAAAGGGTCCAAACGAACCCTTTTATATAATAGCAAAATATCTCATGGTATGACAACCAGTGAAAAGGGTAAAGTCCCAAAGATAGTGGCTTTAGAAGTTCTAGAAAAGAACGGCGTAAATATTGATCGCTTGAAGGAACTGATAACTAAAGGCGTTGGCGCTGAATTCACAACTTACTATTATTATACTATCTTGAGAATGCATTGCACCGGCCTTGATGGAGAAGGAATAAAGGAGATAGTCGAAGATGCCCGTATCGAGGATAGAAATCACTTCGAGGCAATGGTCCCCAGGTTGTATGAGCTAGGTGGTGCCTTACCCAGAGATATTAGAAAGTTCGCTGATCAGGCGGGGTGCCCTGACGCTTATTTACCAGATAATTGGGAGGATATTAACTCGATCCTAAAGGTTTTGTTAGAGGCGGAGCAGTGTGCCATCAGATCATGGGGTGAAGTCTGTGATATGACTACAGGTAAGGACCCTCGTACTTATGATATTGCCCAACGCATTATGCAAGAGGAAGTTGAACACGAAGCATGGTTCATAGAACTTCTCTCAAAAAGACCTTCTGGTCACTTTAGAAGGAAGTTTGTTGGTCAGTCGCCGCACACAGGTGACCAAGGTAGTCTAATCCACCTTTAATTTTTTTAGGAAATTCCAATACAATTTTTCAACCTCAATTCATATAGCAAGATGAGCCCAAGTGAAGCTCATTTTAGCCTACTATTTTGCAAAGGGGTTGAGTCATTCCTAGTATTGAATAACAATAACAATTTACGCCGTAAATGAAGGAATGACGACGATTGCCATTACTGATACCCATCAAGTAATTGGGTACGTAAAAATTAGCATCATACATTATTTACAAGACTAGCAATTATGAAAATTTTTCATATTTTGCATATACACATTTTTGAAGTGAGAACGTCGGAAAGTTCTTTATATGAGCTGGTTACAGATTAATACCGAATATAGTGCTTAGCGCATGACAAAGTGTATCGCGTTTCACTCGTATAAGGGTGGTACTGGAAAGACCACGCTGGCTGGGAATTTTGCCGCTGTTTTGGCAAAGTTAGGCTTCCGAGTGTGTTTGCTAGATTTGGATGTTTATGCTCCAAGCCTTCAATCGTACTTTATGATTGAACCGAAAAAGTGGATAAACGATTATCTTTATTCTGAGGCTGATATCGGAGACGTAATGCAAGATCTTACCCCGAAAGTTTCGGAAATCGATATGGAAAGCAGGGAGATGCAATCTGATTCCTCTCGAGGCGCAAAAGATAACGTAAAAGGGAAGCTCTGGGTCGGATTTAGCAATGCGAAGAAGGAGGAGATATACAAGCTCGAAGGAGGTGCAGATACTACACGTAAACAATTCTTAAGGAGGTTCATCTTGTTGCGAGAACAGCTGATAACAAATTATGATGCAGACTATATTGTCATTGACACTAGCCCAGGGATTAGGTATTGGTCAATCAACGCGCTAGCTGTAGCAGATATTTTATTTCTTACCCTTAAGGCCGGTGACCTTGATATTGAAGGAACAAAGAAAATGGCCGAAGAAATATACAGCTCTTTCACTAAATTTGGGACTAAGTCATTTCTGTTACTAAATAGAGTATCCGGTTATTGTGCCCCAAGTCCACTCATTGTGAAGCCAGAAATGACCACTAGTAACAGATCTGGACCTTCGACTTTCATAATCGAAACACCAGAGGATACTGATGAAGTGCTTGCAAGAGAGGTGAGAATGACGATAATGTCCTCGATTCCATGCTACTGTGATATACAGTTCCTTCGAAAGGAATTCCTGACTGCTCTAAAGTATCCTGCTCATCCGTTTGCCAAAAAGATAGAGAATTTAACTTTATCGCTGAGCCAGACTGCTGGGCAACTCTAACAAGCTAATAACCCGAATTATACTAAATTTATCTTGCGCAAAAAGATAAGTAAACAATCATTCAATTAGTCATTGAACGTTATTACTATTCTTAGCCTAACTCCAGCTTTATCTTGGTGACCAATTCATCAGTTTCAATCGGCTTCCTTATGAAAGAGCCGAAGTTAAGAGAAGGATAAATTTCTCTTAAGGCAAGATAGTTGAAATCAAAGCCAGTAATGAAGCAAACCTTCACATCCTTATCTATCTCTTCTAACTTCTCGTACAATTCAAAGCCATCTATTTCAGGCATTCGAACATCAACAATGACCATTACATATTTTCCCTTTGTGAATTGCTCAAGGGCTAGCTTTGGGTCGGTAAACCCATCTACTTTGAAGCCGTTGTGTTCAAGACTAGCAGTGATTGAGAGTACTGTGTCTTCCTCATCATCTACTAGCATTATTTTCTTTAAAGCGATATTTCTCCACCCCGACTTCTCAAAGCAAAAAGGAGGTTAGAAATCAATCTGGGATAGCAGTAGATTCGTAAATGAGGAATGGATAAATGAAGCTCGAAGGCTGCAAATTGATCCAATGGTCCATTTCCCGTACCACATGTGGAACGGTCAAAAGTCATCAGGTGATGGCTGGTAATCTCAGCGAAGGTCTCCGCTAAAGAACTTTCTCCCATTGTTAACTCTCTCACTTCTAGCAATGAACTTCATACACGAGCAATTGCATACTAATTGTTGCCTAGTATTATATATCAATTATAGAACAAATAACGAAGAGAAAGGTTTGGAAGTAAAGTAACGGGCAGCAATGTAGTTCATCGATAAATTGGATTTTTGAGACTAATCCTATAAAAATCAGAGTAAGGAGCGATGCTACCCCTTTTCTCTAACTGCGAGATCTACATAATTCAGAAACCTATCTCGGCTCACAGGTTTCATAATGACTTGATTTGCCGCAACGTCAGGCAACAATGAAATAAGCTCTTCTGCAGCATCAAGTGCTGTTACAAATAGTATCCTTACGGCAGAATTAATTGCCCGTAACCTTTGGTAAAGTTGCAGGCCATTAAGTTGAGGCATACGAATATCCATTACTACCAGGTCATATTTAGACGAGTCTTCTTTCGCAAATTGCCTCAGCGCCACTGTAGGATCTGTGAACGAATGGACCTTAAATCCTTGACCCTCAAGAAAGGATCGGTATGTAAAGAGCATATCTGGCTGATCGTCGACTAACATTATGTTCCCACGTAATGCGTCATCGCCTTCATGTTTAAGCCGCGATGGAAATTCCTGTGTGAGACGGATTCGTTCTAGGGCATGATGTTCATTTTGTCTTCGAATGTCGTATTGGTGAAGTATGAGATCCTTCAGTTCCGGGTAATTCACGCGACGATCATTATCCACTGGTACAACTAAATGGATGGGATATCTCTGCTTAAGTCCGATGGAAAATTCAGATATTTCTTCAAACTGGAACTGTTTTTCAAGAGAATGTAGTTTCTTGATCACTTGGTGCAAATCGCCTCCTATAACCATCGAATTTGAAGGAGCCTTATTATTGATCTTGGCACATAAGTTCATGGTAGGTCCAAAGAAATCCTGGTCTCTTGAAAACCTGGATTCAGCTAGCTCTAGTCTGCCGTAGTCGGCACTTATTCGATACCCGATAGG
>JAATVP010000180.1 GCA_014523625.1 Nitrososphaerales archaeon TH5896 | reverse complement strand
TTGTGTGAATCCATTTCTGGAGGTAATAACTCATATACTGGTTAATACAATTGCATTAAGATGGTTGAAGCAATACCAAAAGGATTCCATTCTGTTACACCAGATCTAGTGGTCAAGGGCGCATCGAATGCCATAGAGTTCTATAAACGTGCGTTTGGGGCAGTTGAAAATTATCGTCATAATAGTCCAGATGGCAATAGCATTGTACACGCAGAACTGAAGATAGGAGATTCAATTGTCATGCTTTCAGACGAGTTTGCTCATGGAGACATGAAAGGGTGCCGTTCTCCAAAGTCCATTGGAGGAAGTGCTGTTACATTACATATTTACACAGGAGATGTTGATAAAGCCTTTAACCAAGCCGTAGCTGCGGGTGCAAATGTAACGATGCCTCTAATGGATATGTTTTGGGGTGACCGTTACGGACAATTAGAAGATCCATTTGGCCACTTCTGGTCAATTGCAACACACAAACAAGATTTGACTCCTGAACAGGTAGAAAAGGCGGGAGCAGACATGTTGAAGAAAATGATGAGTGCAAAAGAGTAACGAGTATCTAAGTTCTCGTTTTTGCACGGTCTTCTCTTACTCTACTACGTAAAACGGATAAATAACTGATGAAGTCTGGTAAGTTTGATTATCATTAGTGATATTCCAACTGTTTGCATATGTACTACAGTATTCTTCTGAATTTCGTCTTACAAAAAGATCCGAACACATATGTTTACAGGGCATTGCTACGGTATTTTATACTTTAAGAGATTGCCATAGCCTAAACTAAACTGAGTACGATGGTGACAAAAGTTGGTAGGACTTCGCTATTGTGGTCAGTAGGAATTCTTTCATGACTTCAACCTAAATGGGTAATTCCGTTAGGTAGAGTTTGGATTTTCTTTTATTTACCAATATTTTCTAAGACTTTCATGTAGTTTCTTCTTTTGCTCTTACACTATACATTGTATTAGCATGTTTATCTAGATGCACAAATTATCTATTAATAGCATTCATTCAGGGTCCAGTTAGTCTTCTTTCTACTTCTTATTCTAGCTGGACCTGAGAGATTTCGAAGTTATTAAGAAGGCAATTAGAAGAAGATGAAGGACACTATGGAAGATAGTATTTCATGATAGCGAAATTTGATCCCAAAGTTCATTCGAGATACGTTAAAGAAATATGTGCAGATACGCCTTTTATTACTATGCCTGATAGCAGGATGTAAAAAGTGTGTGAATAGGGGAGTCAAGGCTGGATTATTTCAGACTATATTCTAAAGTTGTTACTATCTTCCAATAAAATGTTATTTCTTGAGTAATCCACATCTATAGCTATAATAACTGGAATAGCTACCGAATTTTTTGCTTCCTTCAAAATTGTTTGAAATTCTTCAGTGTTCTTAACCTTATATCCTAATGCTCCAAAGCTTTCGGCAAGTTTTACAAAATCTGGATTTGTAAACCTTGTAAATGCCGTTCTTCCGAACTCCATAGATTGCTTTAGCGATATCATTCCAAAGTCACTATCACACCAAATGACAACAATTATGGGTAATTTTAGACGAACAGCTGTTTCTATTTCCTGAACATTCATTAAAAATCCGCCATCTCCACACATTGCGACAACTTTGTGCTTTGGTTTTATAAGTTGCGCAGCAATAGCGCCGGGAAGTGCAAATCCCATCGAACAAAAACCGTTCGTAATGAGGCATGTGTTAGGAGAGTAAGTATTGTACACTTTTGCTATCCACAACTTATGAGCTCCTACATCAGATATGACTACATCATTTTCGGCTAAAGCATTTCTTACATCGACAATTAATTTTTCTGGTTTAATGGGATAAGAAATATCCTTACTATATCGCTCGATCCTCCATGTTACTTCTTTTTTTATTTTCTGGAAGAGATCCGGAATCACTTTTCTGTGTTCAAATCCTTCTAAACCAGTATTCTTCCGCATCTTTTCTTCCTGTCTTTCTAACTCATCTAATATAGCTTCTATCGTGTACTCAATATCTGCTGCGATTTCGATGGTAGGAGGATAATATGTGTCGACTTCTGCAGGAGTAAAATCAATATGAATTATATTCTTCTTCAAATTACGATTCCAATTTTTGGGGCTATATTCTACAAGATCGTATCCTATTGCTATTACTAGATCTGCTTTTTTTATTGCTGTCAGAGCATAATCTGCTTCCTTGATTCCGATAGTTTGTAAATGCCTCTCTGACTTGTCAGATATTACGCCCTTCGCCATGAATGTATTTACCGAAGATATCCCAGTTCTTTCTACAAATTTCCTTAAAACTATACTACCATTTTTTCTCATGCATCCATTTCCAATAAGAATTATAGGGAGTCTTGATTCTGAAATCATCTTGGCTGAATTTCTTATCAAATCTTTATTGGGTCTTGGCCTTAACGTCTCTTCGGCTTTTAATGGTTTGATATCAGATTCCATTTTGGCTATGTCTTGTGGTAGTTCGAGATGAACTGCACCACCTTTTTCTTCTATTGCTATCTTGAATGCTCTTCTAATAATTTCTGGTATGCTGTCTGCATTTCGCATCGACCATCTCCACTTTGTTATCGGCTTGAACATGGTAATAGGATCCATGTTTTGATGTGATTCTTTATGTAGTTGATCGGTATTTGTCTGCCCAGTTACTGCTAATAAGGGAGATCTGTCCATGTTTGCATTTGCTACACCAGTAGTCAAGTTGGTAGCACCTGGGCCCAAAGTGGAAAGGCATAGCCCGACTTTTTGGGTTAATCGACCATAGACATCGGCCATAAATGCTGCTCCTTGTTCATGCCTTGTCAAGACAAATTTAATCTTGGACGAATTTGCGATAGAGATCATTAAGTCATTTGTTTCTTCACCAGGAAGACCAAAAATATACTCTACACCCTCTGTTTCCAAGCACTTTATAAAAAGATCTGATGCTTTCATCCTGCTATAGTCTCTTCTAAAAAATCACCATATATGAATAGTCTTGGCCACTCGCTCAGCTCCTACTCAAGTGATCAATCTAATCACTTTGAAGAGTTCTTAGGGGCTTTCATTTCAACTAACTCTTTATGTCGAAAACAGTTTGTTGTGTGGTCATTTATCATACCTATTGCTTGCATCAGTGCATAGCATATAGTAGGACCCACAAAGCTAAATCCTCTTGCTTTAAGATCTTTGCTTAAATTAATTGATTCCGTAGACGTTGTTGGAATTTGGCTATAATCTTTGAAAAAGTTATGTTTAGTTCTTCTGCCTTCAACAAAGTCCCAAATATAATTATCAAAGGCACCAAAGTCATCCTGTACCTTGATGAATGCTCTGGCATTAGTAACGACTGAATTGACTTTTAATCTATTTCTCACGATATTAATATTTTTAGATTGTAATAATTTTTCTACATGAGGCATTCTGAATTCTGCAACCCTCTTTACATCATAGTCGACAAACGCCTTTCTATAGTCCAGGCGCTTTCGCAAGATAGTTGACCAACTTAATCCAGCCTGGGCACACTCTAAAACTATAAATTCAAATAATTTAGTATCATTGTGTACGGGGACACCCCATTCAGTATCATGATAAAGCTGCATTTCGGGATCGTTAGAATTAACAGCCCATGAACATCTACTCACGAGGACCGGATTCATACAATTTGTATCTTCATCCATGAAAATATAAAGATCTTGATTGAGAAATCTTCCAGTCATAAACCATTAATAATCGGTACGCAATGCACGGTGAAGTCGGCTCAGCTATGTACTAGCATTTTAATGAATTTGCTGTCCCTTCCTCTTAGTTCTACATTTTTCTGAAGTACCTCTTTTGCTCTTGCACGTATAGTTTTTAGATTTGTTGCCAATTTTTTATTTCACCTTCTCCTGTATTTCACGCCTGGAGCCAGTAGGACGACCATGCTTATCGAGACAAGAACAAGGCCCCCCATATCTGGCCATTATAGCACCAGATATATTAGTAAATATCGTTTCTTCGCAAGATCTCTTGTATCAACTTGGAAGACTCCAAATGTTGATCTTGCAATTCTAAGAAATTCCGCTAATTCACTTTGGGTTATCTTAACGTTGTTATCGTTGTCACATTCTCTGATTATTCGACAAAACCAGTGGTCTTTATTCTCTAAATCACAAGATGGATTGATTTTGATACAATCCCTTTCTTCGATTAGGGGTCTTCTAATAATAAGCTTCCATTTTTCTCGTGTTTCTTTGGAGAAAATATGCTGAGATAGCTCCATGGGCTTCAAATAGGCATCTCTCTGACCAATTCTAGAGCTGATAACCTTTGATAGATAATCTCCCAAAAGGACTTTGATCTGACGCTTCTTTTCCAGAATTTCCTCGCCTGTAAAGAGATTGTTAGGATCACATTCATGAACTAGCTTTGCTAACGCTTCGATCTCTATCGGATAGAGTACCGGCCTCAATTTGCACCCTGATAAACATGTATCGCAGAGTGAGATCTGGTAACCAGTAGGAAGAATCTCTTGCCTAGTAGGCATTGTACGACTGCTGCGACTTCCTTGAAGCACACTAGAAGCTGTTTGAAATAACAATAATTTGGTGATTTCATTTAAGTTTGATTCGCCTGTTGAGTTTTGCTTAAATTCATTTATCAAACGTTTAGCCTCATTAAATCTACGAATATTCTCCAGCTGTTTGTCTATGATTGTTTCAGTATTCTTTGTTTCGTCTGCAGATGTACTTGGATGATATAGAGTCTCATTTTCATGAAAGGAAGGCTGCCTCTCACTATTTGGGACAGAGTAGCGTCCAATCTTAGGAGCCAATTCATGGTATCTCACACTATGCTTTCTCTTTATATGAATTTGAAGATTCCAGCGTCTTTTTGAAGTTTGGCTACAGCCCGTCTGCGGACAATGATAAAGTCTCCGATTCGACACCAATAATAAACATCTCCTCTCTCCCCTTTATGATATTAGTAACTGTAGTTACTGCAGTTACTGCAGCAAAGGAAGCAATATTAAGGTTGTGCACTTCATCTACTATTTGCTATTTATAATATAGATACTACTTCTATTACGAATCTAGGTTTACCAGTAAATCGACTTACTATAAACCGAGTTTCCATGCATACTTTATATTTGGTTAACGAGAAATATGGAATGAGTATTAATGCAAAGATTGGGAAACAAAAAATTGTCTAAAGCAGTGTCGACTAAACTCACTGATGAGGATTATGAGCTTTGTCGGAAAATGGCACGGGAGTACTATATTGGTGGAAAGATCGAATATCCGTCTGTTTCAGAACTGATAAGACTGCTTACATTGAAAATGTTGGATTCATATCGCTCTCGTACGAATATACCATGGGATGCCCAGCATCCAAAATCATTTAGATTTAAAAGGCCTTCTTGAAAAAAATGATATATTAGCCCAAGTGTGTTGACATAGATTGCCTTAAAGAACTAATTAAGAGAATGTGTATGGTGGGAACAGCGCCCTCGCTCACCACTCAGAGGAAATCATAAAATTTTTACCCTATTAAGGTTACACTGAAAATGAACAGGTGAAGATCAGAAAAAAGTGAATAGAGCTCCCAATGATGATCCAGAGCCAGAGAATGAGACGGTTCACACTGAAGAGGTAAAGTCAGACAACAACATAAAATCAACCTCATCACTGGCATCTTCTGACTTCCAACGGCACAAAAGGATCCTAGTAATCGACGATGACCCAGACATTGTGTTTACCTTACGTGTTGGACTAGAAAGTGATCCAACTATGCAGGTTTTTGGTTTTGATAATCCAGTAACTGCTTTGGTAGAATTCAAACCTAATTTTTACGAATTATTACTAATTGATGTTAACATGCCCTTGATGGATGGTTTTCAATTAGCCCAGAATTTAGTAAGGAGGGACCTCAATGTTAGAGTTTGTTTTATGACTTCAGGAGAGATTAATATGAATGCAGCAAGAGAAGTACATCCACTTAAGAGCATAGGCTGTTTCATTAAGAAGCCAATTACTACAGAACAACTATTAAAACGCATTAGAGCAGAATTAGAGTAGATGCAAACCAGGTTAAAGCCTCAACATTTCTGAATATTTATTCGATTGAAACGATTGGCAAACTGAAGCTAAATATTGCTCCTTTCCCAATATTATTGTCATACCAAATCTTGCCTCTATGAGCATCTATGATACTTTTGGAGATATACAGACCTAATCCTGTACCTCCTATTTCGGATTTTGAAGCAAACTTCGTAAATAGTCTAGGTAATATCTCTGAATCAATTCCAGGGCCTGCGTCCTTCACAGAGACTACAACAATATTTTTATTACCTTCTTTTTTTTGTTCAGAAGTAATG
>JAATVP010000179.1 GCA_014523625.1 Nitrososphaerales archaeon TH5896 | reverse complement strand
CCCGCATACTTCGCAAAATGATGACGACGACGATGTTGGCAAGTTTAATAGTCCCTTAGATAATCCTGTTTTAACCTTTCTTTAAAGTTTGCTGGACTGTCATGTTGAGTACAATTTCTGCAATATCGCTCGAGTATTCTGCAACTCGTCGAAGGTTTTCAGTTATTATTTTAATTCGATAGATATCATTCATGTTTCTCAAATTACTTAAACCATTCATGATTGACTTTTCTAAATAGTCTATTTCCCGAGCCTTCTCGATTGCTTTGTCGGCTGAATTATAATCCTGTTTAAACATAGACAAACAGGCTTCATCCAATACAGCCAAAGCGAAATTGCTCATTGTAGTAATCCTTTTCACGATATCGAGATTAACCGGTCGCTTAGAATCTATTAGCTCTTTAGCTATTAACACAGCATGATCTGCTATCCTTTCTGCAAATTTGGTAATTAGTCTATATCCCAAGCAGCTCCTAGAGTCTTGGAGACCAATTTCGCTAAGTAGATACTCGTTCTTAATTGCAATATTTAGCTGCCTAACTATGTAAAAGCTAAACCGGTCAACCTCATCATCTGACTTTAGTACTTCTTTAGCTAATTCTATATTGTTCTCCTTCATTGAAAGCATGACGTCAGCGTGCATCGACTTGGCAATAAGTATCATTCTCTTAAAAGCTGCGTCAACTGATAAATCCAGCAAATTAATTAGAACCTGCAATGTCATTCCACTAGCAGAGTCCGCAATAATCTCTGTTCCCATCAAGAGTCGTCGTACTAGATCCTTTATTACTTCTCGTTGGTCACTAGTTAATCTGTTGTTTTCTTTTGGAAAAATGTGAATCATGTGGTAGCCAAGGAAATAAAGAGAAACCAATTTTCTAGCAAGATAGTATGGATTATTCTCCTTTAGTACTTCTATAGTGGCTTCCTTCTGCTCCTTAATTGATCTACGCGAGGCAGGGGAGATCTGCAAGAACGAGTTTCCCTGTCTCGAAATCAAGACGTGATCTCCCTGTTTGAGTCCTAACTCCTGAATCCATCTCTTAGGTAAAGAAACGATAAAAGAGGACCCTCCGGTGTACTGTATCTTTCGCGTCTCTTCCCTTTGATCAGTAGATTGCCTATTTTCTGCCGATGCCACCGCAAACACTAGTTGGGTTAACTATATATTTGTATTTTTTCCTATATAGATCATTTAATTAAAAACATATTTATTCAAATATTTCAGCTGAAGTCCTGTTGGCTGCTATTTCTGTGGACCCTCAAGAGAAAATTCGCCATCATCTGAATGCATTATTCGGCACATATTTTACCCTCCCAAAATCAACTACCTTTAGCTATTCAAGAAGAACTGGACGCATTAAGAGCTTTAACTTTGACAATCAGCTGGCTGGGACTTTAAGAACAGACGGCGGAATAGCGTTAACACTTTCAGGCGCTGAAATACTGTTAAAAAACCTGCTATTCAAAGTTAATTGTGTTATCCCTATTCAGGAAGCTATTCCGTTCGTTATCGAAGGGCGCTCCCTTTTTTGCAAACACGTGAAATGGTGTGGATCTAATGTAAGAGTTGGTTCAGACGTTGTAGTTATTGATGATAACGAAAAGGTTTTGGCGGTAGGACGTGCAAGACTTGCGTCGGATATGATGAAAGGGTTTGATGCCGGAGTTGCAGTAAGGGTTAGACAAGGAATAAAAAGCGGAGCAAGTACAGAGGGATTTGTATGATGCGAGGCGGTAACCGCGAAATGAGACGCATGTTAGACAAGATGGGGCTAGAGATGAAAGAAATGGGTGAGATTGAAGAGGTCGTTATTCGAACAGAAACTAAAGAACTTTATCTTATTAAACCGCAAGTAGTTGAAATGAAGGGAAAAGATAGCACCATATTTCAGGTAGTTGCAACAGATATCGAAGAAAGAGAAAGAGAAGTTCCCTCATTCAGAGAGGAGGATGTTGTGTTGGTAATGCAGCAAGCGAGCGTAAGTAAGGATAGAGCTATCCAAGCACTTACCGATTCAAAGGGCGATCTGGCTCAAGCAATAATCAATCTGACGACCTGACGATAAGCTAGACTTGATAATTTTCTCTGTGCCTCCTAGTATTCCAACAGCTTTTTATTGATCTGGCTTAACGCGCGTCCTGGGTCGACTCTGCCTTTAGTGAGTTCCATCACCTTTCCGAGTAGATAATTGGATACATTAGGATTTTTCTTTGCATCGAGCACTGCGAGGGACTCTGTCTCAAAGACATTTTCAATAGATCGCAATATTAGGCCCTCATCATCAATCTTTCTAAAATTTGTTTCATTTTCACTTGAAGTGATTAGTTTGCCTGATACTACAGCTTCGTACAAGAGTTGCTTAGCAGTTTTTCTATTAACGATACCTTCCTTTATCATTCGGGCTATTTCGGCTAATTGTTTGGGTGACATCTTTATGTACCTTATTGTAGATCCAAGTTTCTTAGAATTGTCATCCACATAGCTCATCAGGTCAGTCACGATGATACTTGAGATTTCTTTGGGTGCAAAATAGATCTTGGCCGACTCCTCAAAGTAATCTGCGAGATCTTTGTGTTCTATTAATACTTTGGAGACGTGCTCTGTGAGGTTATAATAATTGATGAACCGTTCTTTCCTTTCATCTGGAAGTTCAGGCATTTTGGAGTGCAATTCTTTTAAATAATCTTCATCGATCTGGATTGATGGAATATCTGGCTCGCTGAAGTATCTGTAGTCTTGTTCCTCTTCCTTGGTCCTTGACTGCTTGGTTATTTTTCTTTGTTCATCCCAATGTCTAGTTTCACCTCTGATTTCCATCTCATAATTAAGCATAGCTTTTTGCCTAGTCATTTCAAATTTGAGAGCCTTTTCTACATCTCCAAAAGAAGACACGTTTTTTATTTCAACTCTTCTTGAATCGCCAATAGAAATATTCGCGTCGCATCTAACTGCCCCTTCAAGGCTCGTATCGCAAACTCCCAGGTGCTCAACTATCGATGCCAATTTATTCAGAAATAATCTAACATCCTTTGGATCGTGAAAATCTGGCTCCGTCACGATTTCCACAAGAGGTACTCCAGCCCGATTGTAGTCAATAAGTGAACCTGAACTTCCTTTCACATATGATAATCTACCAGGGTCCTCTTCGAGTTGAACTCTACGTATTCTAGCCTCTCCTTGTCCGTATCCCAACAGTCCATCTACACCAATGCTAGTAATTCCATGGGCGTTATATTGGGTAAGCTGGAAATTCTTAGGTAGATCCAGATAGAAATAATTCTTTCTGTAGAATAGTATATTATTTGGAATAGTACATCTCAAAGCCATGCAAACCATTGCAGCTTTTTCTATTGCTGTCTGATTCAGAAGAGGCAAGGTGCCCGGAAGCCCGGTGCACGTCGGACAGATATTCTCGTTGGGGCTGTATTCACGATAGTTGCAATGGCAGGAACAGAATAGCTTACTTTTCAAACTAGTGAGTTGGCAATGGATTTCCAATCCAATTTTGGTACTGTAATTAGATATCATAATGGAGATCTCACCTGAATTTTGGCTGTTCTTTCAAATAGTAAGGCCGCGTCAAAAATCTTCTGTTCTTGAAAATCATCTGACATAATTTGGAGACCTATCGGTAGACCGTTACTAAAACCAGCAGGGATCGAAATTGCAGGCATTCCTGTGAGATTGGAAATAACGGTGTCAATATCCATGTAATAAATCTTAATGGGGTCACCTATTTTTTCACCAATTTTAAAGGGTAGTATAGGCATAGTAGGGGCGATTATAACGTCGTATTTGGAATACAATGACTTAAACTCTCTTCTTAACAAAGCTCTTACTTTTTGAGCCTTAAGATAATATCGTCCATAGTACCCTGAAGAGAGAACATATGTGCCGACGATAATTCGTCTTTTGACTTCTTCGCCAAAATTACTTCTTACCTTAGAAAAGTATGAATTCCATTCATATCCTTCAGGATCCAAATCGAATCCGTAGCGAATATTGTCGTACCGTGCGAGATTACTGCTCGCTTCTGCCATAGCTATAACATAGTATGAAGCAAGAGCAAATTCCAAAGAGTCTAAAGTTATTTCCTCGCAAATGCATCCTGCTGAAGAGAGTGTATCCATCGCAGAATAGATACATTTGGAAACTTCAGGTTGAGCATTGACGGTCAAATTGTTTAGTAAGGCTATTCGAAGATGATTCCTATTTGATTCAACAGAATAGGGTGACGCCACAGTGCGTGTGGTATCATCATTAGGATCTACTCCTGAAATTACGTTCATCACTCTGACAACACCTGATACCGTTCGCGCAATTGGACCAATTTGCTCCAGGCTATTTGAATAGGCTATTAAGCCATATCTACTAACCGAACCATATGTGGGCTTGAAGCCTACTACTGAACAAAAACTTGCAGGACATCTAACTGATCCACCAGTATCTGATCCTAATGACGCCGTGCACTCCGCCGCTGCAACAGCAGCCGCACTACCTCCCGATGACCCACCAGTGACATAGTCTAGATTCCACGGATTTCTTGTAGGTCCGAAATTACTAAACTCTGTTGTTGAACCCATTGCAAATTCATCTAAATTCAATTTTCCGATAACTATTGCATCGGATTCTTTCAATTTTCGAATTACTGTCGCGTCATAGGGTGGGACGTAATCCGCTAAAACCCTTGATGCGCATGTTGTTCTCAATCCTTTAGTGCTTATGTTGTCCTTTATCCCCACTGTAATACCTGCCAAATAGCCAACCTTCTCTCCCCTACGGATCTTGCTATCTATTCTTCTCGCAGATTCTATAGCGTGATCAGAATTCACACTCACAAAGGCCTTGATATCTGCATCCAGTTTTGCTATACGTTCCAGAATATGGGATACATAATCCTCAGCAGAAAAATGTTGATTTCTTATACCGTCTGTTACCTCATCGAGCGAGAGATCACATAGTCTACTCATTGTTTCACATCACTTTTAGGGCCTTTCAAATATCCATCCTTTCTATTTCTGGTTTTGGGAAGGATATTCTCGCCGAAATTTTTTGCTTCATCGATACGTAGGTTGCGAACTGACTTCGTTTGGTGAGTAGGTTCCAGAATATCTAATGTTAGGCCATCTAGGATGTCGAAATGTTGAATAATTCGATCAATCTGAGATTCGTATTTTAATAGCTCTTCCTCTGAAAGATCTAATCTCGCAAGCCAGCCTAAATGCTTTATCTCGTCCTTTGAAACCATTTTCGATCTAATTCTCCTCGCTCACGGGGTTAGACGATCAATATCTCTTGGGTAGAATGTAGCGTCTCGAATATTCTCGATATTCAGGAGTACCATCATGAGTCTTTCCAAGCCTACTCCAAAACCTGCATGAGGTGGTACACCATAATCAAAAACCCTAAGATGGTAATCAAACAATTCCGTGTTTAGACCTTGTTTTTTCATATTTCCTAAAAGAAACTCTTTCCTATTTATCCTGGTACTGCCAGATGAGATTTCAAGGGACCCGAACATTAAATCAAAAGATTCACAAAACCTGTCAGATCTGGAGGTTGGCTTTACGTAGAATGGTTTTATAGCAGTGGGCCAGTCTACTATATAGTAAAAAGTATCGCTGTTGAAGACTTCATTTGAAAGTCCCTTCATAATCTGAGGATTGATATCGTCACCCCATCTGATATGTTCGCCCCTTGCTTGAAGTTTGTCAATAATCTCGTCGTACCTGTATCTTGGGAAAGGTGTCTTGATCTTTGGTAATGTGCCATGCATACTTTGCAAATCATCCCGATGCCTGTCGTTTATTGAGTTAATAATATGTAATATCATTGATTCTAGTAAATTCATAAGGTCACTGTAATCTGAGAATGCCTGTTCAACATCGATCGAGGTTGCTTCTGATAAGTGTCTTTTTGTCCTTGAAGGTTCTGCCCTAAAAATAGGTCCGATCTCGTAGACATTCTCAAATGCCATCGTAAGCTGTTCCTTATACAATTGGGGACTTTGGGCCAAGTATGCCTCCTTATTATAATAAAAAATTGGAAACAAGGCAGCTCCCCCTTCGGTAGCTGTTGCGATCATTTTTGGTGTGCTTACTTCAATAAAGCCTTTTGCATCAAGGAACTCTCTAATTGAACTAAGGGTAGTATGGCGAATTCCAAACGCGCTTCGTAAGAAATTTCGCCTTAAATCTATTGCTCTAAGATCTAGACGCGTGTCAATACCTACGGTTGATTTATTTGCCTGGATGTTGAATGGTGCTGCTTGCTTAGCCAACGAGAATATTCTTACCTCATTAGGAATAACCTCTATTCCATTGGGCGATTTAGTTTGTGCTCGAACTTTGCCTCTGACTCCCAAGGTCGTGTGATCTTTTATATGTGAAAGTTGATCGAGAACCTTGTCCGAACATTCGCCCCGTTTAGCAGTTACTTGTATTTCACCTAGTCTATCTCTTATTATAACAAATTGAATATTTCCGTGACTCCTTGTGCTAGAAACCCATCCCATTACAGTGATCTGTTTGTCATTTAAAGTAGGAAGAATCTCCTTAGAGTAATGGGTTCTTCTCCAATCACCTAGTTCTTGTTCATGCAATAATTCGCTCAATTTCAAAACCCTGACGATGGTTAAGCTTGTATTAATAAGTTTAATTTATCTTTTCACGTTAGGTCTATTCAGCAGGGATGCCTCTCTTCACAATAAGAAGGGGCAAACAAGAGAATCTAGAAATACGCATATATATTTATACTCAATATCTGGAAGCTGAGGTGAATTCTGGTGTCCATCGAGCATAGTGATTTGGGAAAGGAAGAAATGCTAAGACCTGCTGCTGACCCGGGAACCAACGTAAATGTTACAATCTCCATAGGCGATATTCGGGTCCAGTTTAATGGATCTGCAGATTCGGTTATAACTTCCGTGATATCATTTCTGACAAAACAAATTCCCACATTAGAACTAGCGAGTAGGATTTCACTCAATTATACTATAACCGAGCTTATACAATCTTATTCAGATATAATCAAAATAACCCCAGAAGGTCCTAGGATAATTCCAATATTGGACGGGACGGAACTTAGAAAGTTCTCAGATAAACAAATCGTTGCTCTTCAACTGGTTGCTTCCCGTATCGCAAAGGGATTAGGCAAGACCGATGATGACAGACTACGTATGCCTGATCTACAATCAGCTACGGGTCTAAAGTCAAAATCAATTAGTTCAAGATTGTCCGAATTAGTTAAAATAGGATATGTACAAAGAGATGTCGTAAGAAATGGTGGTGAATTACCAGCATACCGAATCACTACCGCAGGAATCAGTTGGCTAAATTCTATCCTTGCAAAACGGAAAAAAAACCAAGGACTGGAATAGGTGTTCGAGTGTAATTTGATATGTTAATAGAACGAGTTTATTTTGTCATTTTCTGTAAATAGACATAATTACGAGCAGTTCCATTTCGCACCATAATGCCTTCTCTAACCATGTCGGTTAGAGAATGCGAAACTGCCGTTCTGTCGTAGTTATAGCCCCTCCGCAATAGCTCTTCATGAATTTCTGCCAGAAGTCGCTGAGTCAAGAAGTAACCTTCTTCCCACAGAGTCTCCAGAAGTATTCTGCACGTCATACCCGTTTTATGTGTTGATTTTCTTTCTCTCCTAAATACCTCTTTACTTGGCGCAATAGCGTCTGTATCTATCAGCATTTTAATATTCTCTAGTTGATTTTGCAATTCAACAATTGATAGCGCATTCTTCTCATCCAATGGACTTGGATGATCGATACTATCAAGAACGTTTTGAACGACCTCCTTGACTTTGTCTTCTGAGCAAGATATTTCAACTTCCCATCCATTGTGCTTCAATCTGATTTTTACTTCATCCGTTTGTGCTGCTATTGGTGGGGAGCTATCATTCATGTTGAACAAGAAACGTTGGAAAAGTTCACCCTGATAAACTTGTTCCTTTACATCTTGCGCATGATGCGCAAGATTAATTAACTTCGGCTCGCAAATATTGTTGATCAACATGAATGCAAATGCGCATTTAGACTTCTATCTTGAAGATGGTTGTATAACAGAATTTGAAAATACTTTCAGAAAATCGATGAAAACGTGTTTGTCGGATCACTTGAAGGATATTCTCAAAGGGAGAAGAATTATTTTTGATTCAATTGAACAAACGACTATTCCGATTAGACCTAATGGGGGTTTTGATCAGTGCAAGGTGACTCCCCAGATGGTTCATCCAAGCGAAAAGGTAACTTCCATCAGCGCAATAGATTCAAGTGTTTTACATTTAGCGAGGACTGAGGAAGGAAGGTTGTATGCTGCGAAAGCAGGAGTTGTAATCTCATCTGGTAAAAGAATTCGACGTCATTTCAGGTTGGGTCCCATGCTCATCTATCTAACTGAGGAATTCTTGCATAATTCCAAGATAGATCATAATTTAGGAAATCTGTTGCTCGTTGACAGCGGTATCGCCAAACGTCTTATCAGAATTAGATTAGAGAGATCAATTCAATTAGTATTCACCAGCCGCCTGAGTAATTCAATAATACTAATAGATGGAGCCCTGAGACCCTCCGCATTTGAAGATTACAATTGTACCATCAATCGAGTAATCGAAATGTCCACTCTAAGCAACAATGATATCATTGGACTGTCCAAAAATACGAACATGACGATTCTTCATCAATTTGAAAATTTACTTAAGAAATTGGCTTACTCAGCTTGCCTGGATACGAGCTGCATGATAAAGAGTCTAGCAAGAAATATGTTAGGTAATAATTTGCTAGTGAAGCTTGGAAAAAATGAAAATGAGTATGTGCTCCGAGCGGACATATGCTCTGCCAATGGCAATGATTTAGAATGCTTAGGAAGACTAATCGGAAATGACATACTCTCTCGTAGCTATCCAGAATCACTCAGAATTGCACATCACATTTCAACTTTCACAACCACTGAGGTCTCATCATTAAAGGGATTCATATCAAAGAGCTATGGTACGGAGGTGGTTGACCAAGCCGCTACTAGAAGGAACATTTTGGGGGTTTCATTTGTTTGAAAATTCTTCAGAAAACGAATGATGAATTGATACTCTTAGCAGTAAAATCAGAAATAGTCTCCAAAGGCGACTACTTCCTGATTGAAGATACTGAAATGGAAAGGGATCTGATAGTTCAAGTGTACAATGAGGAGTATCTCTCGAACCAATCTATTATTGAAGACATCGTGAAAGATGAAATAATTCGAGCAACTAGTCCTGGAGTAACATATGATCCGTTAGAAATAGGTTTATTATCAGGTATAGTGCGTGATTCGAGACTTTTTAAAGCCAAAATAAGAGGTTCTTCTATTGGAGCAAAGAACAATATGTCAAGCGATATCACTTGGTTACCGTCGAGAGTAAATTCTAAGATCAGACGTCTCACAATTTCTGAACTAAATCAAATACTAAATAGGGGTGGCGAGTCTCCCATTTCGATCGGCTCCGTTGGTAATAGTCAAGATCCCTTCATCATATACGCTGAAGACCTTGATGGCAGGCTAAACATAATCGCTGGGAAGAAAGAATCAGGTAAATCACATTTATCAAAATTACTTGTAAAGTCCCTCCTAGAACATGGAGCATTTATCCTTGTATTTGATCTAAATAATGAATATACGGGATTAGGAATTAAGCCCAATGGATTGAGTTCAAATCTTCAATCAAAGGTCGTTCTTCTTGAACCTGGGAAGAACTTGCGCTTTTCATTGGAATATTGTGGCAAACCATCTGTATCTTCTATGCTCAAGAACGCTTTAGATATGCCATCCACATCATTGCGTGAGTTCTTTAGAATATGGGATAATCTTTACAAAAGACGTTCACTAACATTAGAAGCGTTCTCGAATGCAATTAATAATTGGAATTTCAATGATCTCGTTCGTGACGCGTTAATCTCAAGGTTTCATACGATATATAGTTCGAGACTATTTCTCAATGACGAGAAAAATGATGAATATGAAGGACTGAGATTCGAAAATATGATTTCCAATAATCTTCATGGACTTGCAATGATTGTGAATTTAGGAACCTTTGCACCAACCATTAGACACATGGTCGTCGAGTTGATACTAAACAAATTAGTTGAGTTGCTCGGAAACAATGCCATCCCGCCCATATTTCTCTTTGCAGAGGAAGCCCATCTGTATATTAAAGATACTTACTGGGACGACATTATCACGAGAATGCGTCACTTTGGAATCTATTCTACCTTTATTACTAACCACCCGGAGGCATTAGGAGAAGGGATCTTGAGGCAAGTAGATAACATATTCTTGTTCAATTTCGTAAATGAATCGGACTTGGAAAGAATTTCTAAAATCTCCCTAGTTGATAGGGATACGATAAAGTCGATTGTTAGAACTCTTCCTCAGAGGTACTCACTCTTAATCGGAAAAATGGTTCAGGAACTACCGATAGTCGTTAAGGTTCCTCAATTGGATATCAAAACCTACGGAGAAACTAAAAGATTTTTTAGACGGAAAAGCCCTACCCTTTTATCTTCTAAATAACCGCTTCGTCACCGCGTTGTCTTGTTCCTATATCTATCGTCTCGCTTACAGATGAGATGAATATTTTTCCATCTCCTGCTGAACCCGTACTTACCGAGTCCAGTATGGCATTAACCACATTTTCTACCTGAGAATCAGGAACCACTGTAACGATATTCGCACGGACTGAAAATTCAGATACAAACCTACTTGTCCCTCTTCCACTTTCAACGATGGGCTTCTCACCCTTACCTCTGCCCTTTGCTTCGAGGATGGTACATCCGCCTATACCCGCCTTCTTGAAGGCTTCGCTTACAGCGCTAATCTTTTCATTAGGTATAATTGCCTCAATCCGCTTCATAGGCTCGTATAAATTAGTTCACGATATAAGGTTTTCAAACTATATTTGTGATATAATAAATAAAAGTGAAATTTGATATGGCGTGAAATTATCACAGAAATCGGCTATACTATACCGAATGCATTAGTTGGTTCTGTCAAACATTCTTTTGACCTTCATATTGACAGGATTGCTTTGTATGTATAGTGCCAAAGCATCAATCATTGGTTTCATTTTAAAGACTTCAGGGACGACATCTACCACTACACCGTTCTTGTCTAGCTCCCTGGCCGTCGAAGGTCCAACCGCCACGACTATCGTGATTGAGTTAAGTGAGTTTTGTAAATCTTCCCATAATTTGTGTCTCATTGCAAAATTAAGCAGTCCTCTAACTGACGGTGGGCTTGTAAAGGTTATTGCATCTATATTTCCAAGTCTTATATCCTCTACCAGATTTGCAATCTGGGCTTCATCACTCAGGAAGGATTTAAAACCCATGCTCTCGAGAATTTTGGTTTCATTAAGATCGTTTGTTTCAGAATATCTATACACAAATACTTCAATAATGCTATTTTTCAATCTTTCAAGTCCATCAACTAATTGTCTGGAAGAAGCGCCATGCCAGATTATTGCGATTTTCT
Source organism: Nitrososphaerales archaeon TH5896 (assembly GCA_014523625.1). GTDB lineage: Archaea > Thermoproteota > Nitrososphaeria > Nitrososphaerales > Nitrososphaeraceae > TH5896. The sequence goes on along the minus strand of JAATVP010000179.1, from coordinate 5,481 downwards.
TCGCCGTCACTCCCATACTTTCGAAGAGCTTTAGAACTCCAGTAGAAGTGTAATCTAAATTAGGGATCAAAATTGGTCTCAGGCCGAAATTAAATAAAGACATCTGTGTTTTTGGACTTCGTGCAACCAGTATTGTATTTCTGAACATACTAAACAGTGGTTCCTTCTTTCCAAGTTCTGAGGACAAATCGATTAGCGAGTACACACTTGGACCTGTCATAAACACGACAAAGTCTGGTCTGTTTTCCTTGGCAAGTTCTATAAATCTAGATACATCTAGAAGTATATTTTCCTCTCTCTTGATCCCTGTTGTCGGCGCAATGTAAGGCCTCCCTCCAAGTGATTTTATGACCTGGGCTAACTCACCTGCCCTCCTGCTAGCTGTGACTGCGATCTTTAGGTTTGAGAGGGACAATCCTTTATTTCTTGCTAACCTGATCTCCTAATGTTGTGCATCATCATTAGATCTTCTTTGAAAAGCAGCAGGTTCTCAGGAATAGCCAATTCTATAGGATCTTTTAGCGATAGCGGCTTCTCAGTTTCTGGAGAAACATAGGACTTTTTTCTGTTCCAGACCATAGAATTAAAATTGGTAATTAGCTGGGTATATTTAGAGTAATTAGCGTAGTCACCCTCTACTTCCGGTAGTTTACAAAAATGGATGCTTTCATTGACATTGTTATACATGATCATCCAGATCTCCTCGGTTATGTACGGACAGATAGGGGCAAGCAGCGTAAGGATTGTCGTCATACTTTTATGAAGGGTATAGATCGCAGAAAGCCGAGATTGACTGGAATCGTCAAGATAAGCCCTCCACTTGACCATCTCAATGTAATGAGCTGCAAAAACATTCCAAGTGAATTCTCGGATAGCGTTCGACGGAATAAAGAAGTTAAAGTCGGAATATCCTTTCTTGCATTCCTCAACGAGTTTTTGCAATTCTCCCAGCAGCCACATGTCACTAGGAGCTAAAGCTGTTGGCTTTTCAGTTAGGTTATCAAACGTAGAAATGAACCTTGCAACATTCCATAGTTTGGACAAAAAGTTCTTGGCAACTGATATCTTTTGTTCAGAGCACCGGAAGTCATAGCCTAAATTACATTCTGAAGCTGACCAGAATCTGAACGCATCCGCCCCATATGTATTGATGATGGGTGAAGGATCCATTACATTACCTCTGCTCTTACTCATCTTCTCACCTCTTTCGTCAACTCCAAAACCCATTATCCAGGCCTTTGACCATGGCAGTTTACCTGTCAACTGAATACATCGTAGCATTGAATAATATAGCCAAGTTCTAACGATGTCCTTTGCCTGAGGTCTAATCGAACTGGGGTAGGGATGTCGTATCCCTTCCGATTCCCCGTATTTACTTATGTATATGGGAGTCAAGCTGGAATCCATCCAAGTATCGAATGTCCGATCTTCCCCAACAAATTTCCCTGCTCCGCAACTGGTACATTTATCAAAGGGAGGATCCTCTTCCCAAGGCCTGTAATATTTGCCTGGGGGTGGTAGGTTGGGATAATTGCAATTCACGCAATACCAGATAGGAATCTCTGTACCATAATAACGTCTCCTTGAAATGGGCCAATCAGTTGCGACCGAATCCAACCAGTTCATTAGAATTTGTCTGTGAATATCAGGATAAAACCTGAGGTGTGCTGCCAGCTGCTTAAGTTGTGGAATATACTCAATTTGTTTAAGGTAATAGTCTTGCAATGGAACAATCTCCACTGGAGTTTTGCTTCTCTCGCATAAAGGGGTTCTATGCATGATATCCTCAGTTTTTTGCAGAAAGCCATTAGTCTTCAAATCAGAAATTAACCTGACTCTGGCTTCTTGAATGGAAAGGTTAGCATACGGGCCAGCTTCGGCTGTAGTGCGACCATAAATATCTGTAGCGACAATTTCCTTTAGTCCTAATTCTCTAAATAATGAAACATCATTCTGATCCCCGTAACTGCAGACCATAACTGCACCGGTTCCAAATTCCGGCCGAGCTGAGTGATGTGCATAAACCGGTACTTGTTTGTCGAAGAAAGGAATAGATACCCTCTTCCCTATGATATCCGTATAGCGATCGTCATTCGGATTCACTATAACGGCCTGACACGCAAAAAGCAATTCTGGTCTAGTTGATGCTACCACTATGCCCTTTGTTTCATCCTTTGTTCTAAAATTCATGTATACAAGCTTGGTAGGCACTTCCTCGTATACGATTTCCGCATCTGCTATAGTGGTGCCGCAGTCAGGACACAGGTTATTGGGTCTATTAGCAATGTAGATCATCTTCCGATTCCACAAGTCGATGAAAGTACTTTGGGTTAGCGCCCTGAACTTGCTTGAGTCAGTTCTATAATAGTTCTTGAAATCTGCACTTAATCCAATCGATTTCATAATCTCAATCATTTCCTGTTCCAGTTCGTCCAAAGCGCTCTTGCACAATTCTAAGAATTTTCTTCTATCGGTTTTCCTCATCCTAATTTTGTATTTCTTTTCCGTATAGATTTCGATTGGAAGACCATTTCGATCGATACCTATTGGAAACAGGACGTTGAAACCGCTCATTCGCGCGATCCTAGCTATCATATCGATCTGCGCATAGTGTGCAGCTGCTCCGATATGCCATGGCCGACCTGAAGGGTATGGGGGAGGAGTATCAATCACAAAAGGGACTTGCCCTCGATTGATTGGGGTATTTTCAATTCTAGCACTATCCCATTTTTGACGAATTTTCACTTCATTAGCTGAATTCCATCTCTTCTCTTCAATTCTATGAGTTCGATTCAATCTTAAAGTATCTCTTAATATATGATTATTAAACATAATACTGGTTTTCTAAAATAGCGGGCGAAAATGCATGATACTTTGGATTGCAGATCTTCGATGACCTTTTGTTTTTTCTATTCAAAAATTGAAAAAGTAAGCGACATAATCAGGCTAAAACCAGAACATGCAAGAAACATATGTGACCACTTCATAGGATGCTGCTGTTGGGCATGAAGCTTTTGATGCGACCTAAACTGACAACATGGAACTTAACACAGTTGATAGAAGACCATAAAGGAGAAGAATTACGGACTCTGATAAAATCAATTGAGCAAGCCGCAAAGCGGATCGAGGGCGAACGTGGGATACTTAAGGAAAACATTTCTTCAAATCAATTTCAAAAACTCATGAAACTCGTTGAAGGAATAAATGAGCAGATTAGCATTGTAGTTGGATTTGCTCATCTGAAGTATGCCGCTGATACCTCGTCAAACGAGGCCGCTGCCATGCTAACTAAGATGGAAATGCTGTCAGCAGACATATCAAACCGTTTATTATTTTTCGACATCTGGTTTAAAAAACAACTCGATGATAGGAACGCCGATCGCCTGATAAATTCGGCTCCGATTGTTTATAGAGAGCATCTGAAACATAGTCGGCTTCTTTCCAAATTTACCTTGTCTGAACCGGAAGAGAAGATAATTAGCACACTCGAAGTGAGCGGGTCGGGAGCACTCACAAAGATATACGACAGAATGACAAGCTCTTTAGAATTCGTTGTACGTCTAAAAAAAGGTAACCGGGTCATAGAAAAAAAATTTAGTAATAAGGAAAAAATGCTCTCGATGATTAGGAGCACGAAGAAGGAGGAGAGGGTTTCAGCATACAAGTCACTGTTGAAAGAATACAAAAGAAATAGCGGAGTTTTAGGCGAAATTTATTTTAATAAGGTAATACAGTGGCACGATGAATTCCTAAAGCTACGTGGATTCAAGAGACCAATCTCAGTACGTAATATATATAATAATTTGGAGGATTCCACCGTAGAATCTCTGCTACAGGCCTGTCGGTCTAATGCGAAGGTGTTCCAGAAGTATTTCAAAGAAAAGGCTGAGATGATCGGCCTTAAGAAGCTTCACAGGTATCATCTGTACGCGCCCCTAACTCTGAGTGAGAGGTATCGGGAGAGATTTAGCTATCAGAGTGCGGTTAGCACGGTCATCGATACATTTTATGATTTTGATACGAGATTTGGTAAATTCGCAACAAAAGTATTCAACGAAAAACATGTGGATTCCGAAATAAGAAAAGCAAAACAAGGCGGAGCCTTCTGTTACACGGTTACACCAAAACTTACGCCATACATACTTCTTAATTTTGATGGAAGAATTAGAGATGTTAGCACTATGGCTCATGAATTAGGTCATGCTATACATAGTATGGCAGCATCAGATAAGCCAATATCTGTCGCACATGCACCATTACCTTTGGCAGAAACTGCGTCTGTCTTTGCGGAGATCCTCCTTAATGATAGACTACGCGGCAGATTAACCCGCGAGCAGAAAGCTATTCTGCTAGCATCACAGATCGATGATATGTATGCTACTATTATGAGGCAAGCCTACTTTACCCTATTTGAGATTGAAGCTCATAAGATTATAACTGAAAAGAACGCGAATATTAATGAAGTATCGGACCTTTACTTACGAAATCTCGAAGATCAGTTCGGTGATTCAGTAACTGTTTCAGATGATTTTCGATGGGAATGGTTGTACATTCCACACCTATATCATACTCCATTCTATTGCTATGCCTATTCATTCGGAAATCTACTAGTTCTTTCCCTTTACCAGCTATTCAGAAAAGAGGGAAAGTCGTCATTTATACCCAAATACTACAAATTGCTTTCTTCCGGTGGATCTCGCAAGACGGAGGAAATCTTGTCTGACATTGGAATTGACATCTCGTCCAGAGACTTTTGGCAGCAAGGATTTGATCTAGTTGAAAGAAATGTCCGGGAGCTGCGTGATTTGTGATACAAAAGTATGTAGTAGGTGCTTACCTTCCTCTTACTAAGCGATCGTTCCAGAAATAGACCTAGACCTAAGGAAATGTTGGGCTCTTATTGGGCATTTATTATATTAGCTAATTTTCTTCCAACCAATAGTGTAATGGAACACCAGTGCCTAAGCACCAAATAGCTATGCAAGTATTTGTTAACTGCGTTGACAGATTTTGTAAACTTATAACTAACAGAGTTAACAAATTTGTTAACGTTAACAGACGTTAGACTGGTTCAATATGATTTCATGCTCAAGTCATGGTAACGTTCAAAATGAACAGTTGTATACGTATTAGATATAACCTAATTACCTTATGTACTTTATGCGAATGTCGTTTAAAACGTTCAATAGAATGGTCATGATACATACTAGCTAAAATACCACACGTATAATGGGTGAATCTTTGAATTCTTCAGGTGGAGGGGTTAACTAATAAGTGTGATAGAGGCTAATTGGCAGAGAAAGGTTGAAACCCAAGGCACTCATAGATCCTAAGAAATCTGATTCACTTCAAGCTCTCAAAATCATGTTCGTTTTTGAGCTTACTCTACGTTACATTTGATTTACCCTCCGCTTAAATAAAACTGTCATAAGAAAAAATATAACTCGAATGATTTCATTACAAGTAGGAGGCGTGTTAAAT
>JAATVP010000178.1 GCA_014523625.1 Nitrososphaerales archaeon TH5896 | reverse complement strand
TGCCAGACTACCGATCCTTCTCTACTGAGAAGCGACTGACAAGGATCCAAGATTCGTATAAGTTGGGATACCTAGTAGAAGATGTCAAAGTGCAGTACAAGAATGCTTTGGATGTGTCTCTTGACGAGATTGTTATCGATTCGAAGGAAGGCGACATTGGCTCGATTCCCCGCTGGCTTGCTCAGACCCTCTCGGAGTCAGGAGATGTCACAATACACGATAAGGACGACGCTGCATATGTCTCAAGGACACTCAACTTGGAAAGAATAGCAAGGGCCCACGATCTTTCCGGCATAAATGCCGACTTTTACATCCGAGTTAACGACTATCTTTCCTCATTAGACGAAAAGGATCGGGAAAGAATAATTGTATCGCTCAATTCATTCGTTGTATCAAGAATCGAAAAGATTGTCAAGTTGGCTGCAGCCTCCACGCTAACACCGACAATACGAGAAAAATTATCAGTGGAGGAGCGTGAATTGTATGAATTTATTCATGAATCGACTGCCGTATTCAAAAAAAAGGTTTTAAAGAAATTTGACTGAACAGCAGACCACTGCATCTTTAGCAAATGAACTTGAAAGATTTCTACGAGGTTTTAAGGATAATCTGGGCAATTACAAATACTTTGAAGGAATAAATCACATGATGGCCCTCGGCTCTACATCCGTTGTAATCGACTATATTGATTTTGATACTTTTACTCCTGAACTTGCAAAGGAAATGACTCACCGTCCTGATGAGATGCTTGAAGCATTTAACTCTGCAGTCATGACGATATTAAATGAGATTCATCCGGATTACGCTGAAGAGATAATCGACAGAGTTAAAGTTAGGATTGGCAATTATTCAGTTCAGAGAACTTTACGTGATATTAATGCAGAGGTTATCGATAAGCTAATAGGGGTCTGGGGTATGGTTGTAAGAACTTCAGAAGTTAAGCCCTTAGCTAAGAGGATCGGATATAGATGTATGAATTGTCAAACGATTAATGAAGCGCAGCTCAAAGGTCTGTTATTGAAGAAACCAACAAAATGCGTTAATTGTGCAGAAAAAGAGCTTGAAATGGACCCAGAGAATAGCATATTTACTGATTTTCAATTGGTACGACTTCAAGAGCTTCCTGAAGATTTGCCTGCTGGTCAATTACCACATTATGTGGAAGTGACTGTAATGGGGGACCTTGTTGATCAATGTCGTCCCGGTGATAGAATTATGCTAACTGGAATTGTGCGGATAGAACAAGAGCAAATCTCTCCACAGATCAGAACCAGTCTATTCAGACTGAGAATGGAAGGTAATAATATCGAATATCTTGGTGGAGGAGCTGGCAATAAGGACTCACGCACAATAGAGCGTCTAACTATAAGAAGTGAAGATGAAAGACAGATCATAACTGTGTCTAGTAAACCTGATGCATATGACAAATTAATTGCATCATTTGCCCCACACGTATACGGACATGAAGTGATAAAAGAGTCCATTTTACTGTTGATCGTGGGCAGTTTAACAAAGAAACTTAGTGACGGATCAACCAGAAGAGGAGATATGAATGTCTTCCTAGTAGGTGACCCAGGTACGGCAAAATCCGAGATGTTAAAGTTTGCGGCAAAGATAGCTCCTAGGGGGCTTTATACTTCAGGGAGAGGCTCTACTGCGGCCGGACTAACTGCAGCTGTAATTAGGGACAAATCTGGGATAATGATGCTCGAGGCGGGAGCAGTCGTATTGGGAGATCAAGGATTGGTTTGCATTGATGAATTTGACAAGATGAGACCGGAAGATCGATCTGCATTACATGAGGTAATGGAGCAGCAAACTTGCTCTGTTGCGAAAGGAGGAATCGTAGCTACGTTAAATGCGAGAACGTCTATTTTGTCTGCTGCTAACCCAATGTATGGAAAATATGATCCTTTCAAGAATATTACAGAAAACGTCAATCTACCTATCCCCCTCCTTACGAGGTTTGATCTTATTTTTGTAGTTCGGGACACCCCAGAAAGAGAAAAAGATAGTCGAGTTGCAAGCCATATCCTGGAAATTCATAGGGATACTAATCGAGCTGCTCAACCCGCAATTGATACGGAATTACTTAGTAAGTATCTTGCTTATGCAAAGCAAATTGAGCCTTCTCTATCGAATGAAGCAATGGATATTATTAAAGACTATTACATGAAAATGCGAAATGTAGAAGCCGAGGGAATGATTACCGTTACTCCTAGACAACTTGAGGGTCTTGTTAGGTTAGCGACTGCTCGAGCTCGATTGTTGTTAAAGGACAAGGTGGAAGCGGATGATGCTGAACGTGCAATATATTTAGTGCAAAGAATGCTAGAAACAGCTGGTATGGATGTGAATACAGGGAAGGTGGATCTAGGGGTACTTCATGGTAAACCGCACAGCGAAGTCTCTAAACTTAAGCTATTCATAGAAATATTTAATGCCCTTTCAGGCGAAGATAAGAATGACGTGAGCGAAAGAAACTTCATTGATGAACTCATAAATACTGGGAAATTTACTGAGGATGAGGCCAAGACGTATTTAAGAAAAGCCATGCAAAACGGCCAAATCTTCGAAAGAAAAGCAGGATTTTATGCAAAGGCCTGAGCTCAGCCTGCCTGCAAATGTGTATGTTATTGCTTGAGCGTAATATTATTGAAAATTCATTGTCGTAAGTGTCGTAGAATTGCCAACGACCGTTAGGCAAGATTACGTAAGATTCACGCTAATCTACAAAGGCCTTAAATTTGAGTTTATTAGAACTAAAATAATTGACAAGTAAAAGAGCTATCTACATAAAAGAAATGTACCAGTATCAAGACTATCTGTTGTTTATGACAGGTTTTTCAGATACAACTTTGTGAAGGCTACATATGTTACGTACTACTATGTATTCAATCAATTCACTCACTCAAAATAAAATACAACCAATTTGATAAGTTGGACAACCTCACAATTGTTATTAGCAATATGACCAATATCGTTAAAAATATTTAAATTTGATGAGCAATGGCAACGAAATACCAATAATCTCCCAAACCTCTGTCCTTCTGAAATTGATCCTTGGATAAATAATGCATAAATTTGTTCCTTGATAGAATGATCTAATTCCTTGATCGATTTTTATTGTATTGTGGGCTCGGTTTTGCCAAACAATTGGAGTGCCCCATTGTTCCTAACAAATGTTAAATACACTCCCCCCTATCTAAGATAGAGGATGCGTCGTGGTATTCTTGTTGTTATTATAGGTGTTATAATTGTGTCATCAGGGTTGCTGATACTAGTCTATGGTTTTAACATATTTTCTGAAGATTACAATCTCGAAATAGATCCTCTTAAGGACGAACAAAACCTCTTCAGTACTGCGAGAGTCGCGCTATCCAATACTGGTAAGCTTCCTCTAACCAACGTGATAATAAATTATGGCGGACAGAGTACTGAGTCAATAGAATCAATTTCACCAGGACAGAAATTGCTGTTATCGCCCCCTGAAAATGCCCCGCTCGACTTCGTTACTGTTACCACTAGCGAGGGCTTAAACCTGACGAAGACGTATAGAACACCCATCAAACTACCAGGAATGATGGGATCATAGTCCCGGCCAGAGTGTGATACCAAGTGCGCTTCTCGACCTAACCAGGTAAATTGTCATCGATGTTATCGATCAAGATGCATTTGTACTGGTCATATTTCGTGAGATTCACCCTTCAAGGTTGTAGGAGCAATAAATGTACATATATAATACAAAAACACAGAAGAGGATAACTCACATTGCAAAGCTTCAGAGAAATTTAATACGCACTTACTCGTTCATTTCGTTGTTACTAGCTATGTTTACAGGAATTATTGAAGGATTAGGCGAAGTGATATCTATCTCCAGTTTGAATAAAGAGTTGGGACGGTCTGCTCACATGAGACTAAAATTGAAAATCCCGGTAAGATTGCTGAAAGGGCTCAAGTTGGGTGATAGTTTGAATCTCAATGGGACCTGTTTGACAGTTATAAACAAGCGAAATCTAATGGTCGAATTTGAATTAGTGCGTGAGACTACTAAGAGATCGCAAATGGGGCAATTAAAAAGAGGAGATTTAGTTAATATTGAGAGGAGCCTGCGGTTGGGCGACAGACTGGATGGTCACATAGTGTTAGGGCATACTGATGGCGTGGGAACTATTGATGAAGTTGTAAGAAAAGACACGGGGACAAAAATGTGGATCACTTGCGAAGATCATTCACTCATGCCTTATATCGCCCACAAAGGTTCTATTGCGATTGATGGGATAAGTCTCACCTCAAATGATGTCGATGGAAAAAAGAATAAATTTTCTGTATCACTTATTCCCTATACGCTAGAAAATACTACCTTAGGTTTAAAGCGACGAGGAGATTTAGTAAATATAGAGATTGATGTGCTATGTCGCTACGTGATCAATTACCAAAATATTGGTAATAACTAAAAAATTAGTAAGATATATAACAAATTGATGTCGACTAATATTCGATTGTATTCACTTGAAGATGCAATAGTCGCATTCTCAGCTGGCAAATTTGTACTTATTCATGACGACAAAGGGAGAGAGAACGAGGTCGACATGGTGATCGCGTCGGAGTTCGTAACCCCTATGCACGTTGGCATGATGCGAAGGCAAGCTGGTGGTTTGATTTGTACTGCGATCACTCACGAAGCTGCATCAAAACTGGGCTTGATGTACATGCATGACATCTTGGAACATATGGCTACTACTGCCCCTAAGCTTTCGAAGCTTGCTTTCAGCAGGTCCCCCTATGGTGATCGATCTGCTTTTTCTATTTCCGTGAATCACCGTGATACGTATACAGGCATTACTGATTACGACAGGGCATTAACGATAAATAAAATCGCAGAGGTGTGTAGAAACATCGATTCAGATGGGCCTGAGAGGTTCTCCTATTCTTTCAGGGCTCCAGGTCATGTTCCAATCCTAATTGCATCGAAGGGACTACTTAATAACAGAATAGGTCATACTGAACTTTGTATGTATTTGGCCCAAGTCTCAGGACTTACTCACTCAGTTGTCGTATGCGAGATGCTTGACATAGATACACATCGTGCATTGACCATTGACGGGGCTCAAAAGTATGCTAGGGAGAATAACATCCTTATACTTGAAGGCAGCCAACTGACAAATTATGCCAAGGCGGTATAATGAAATTCTTTGGACAAGATCAGGATAGCCATAGTTGTATCGGAATTTAATAAAGAAATCACTTATAGAATGTCTGATCTTGCAAAAGAAAACATTTACAAGCAAAACAATGTCACATTGACCTATTTGTGTTATGTCCCGGGTTGTTACGACATGCCTCTGATCATTAGCGAGTTATTGAAACGAAGGAATGTTGATGCAGTAATCACACTCGGAGCAATTATCAAAGGAGAAACAAAACACGACGAGCTAATTGCTAATAGTGTAGCCAAGAGCTTCATCGATCTTTCTTTAAAGTATCGTAAACCTGTCATACTTGGCATCAGTGGGCCAGATATGACTCTCCAACAAGCCAGAGATCGAGTTGAGATTATTTCCTCAAGGACAGTAGTTGCGGCAGTCAGCATGACACGACGCCTAAAAAAATTAAGAACGCAAGGATCTGGTTTGAGTACTTCTTCAAAAGTGATAGTGTAGTTAGCTATGCATTTAACCATAATCAAGATAGACAGATATGGTCCATGGACCCTAACCCTCGGTAGCGATCGAGAATCAACACTACAAATGCTTCAAGCAAGGATCTATTTCGATATCCAGCGATTATTTTCTGAAAAACATTGCATTGTCTACCCTAACAGATTTGATGAATACTTTGCTATCACCAATGGATTGCTAATATCAGAACTAGAAGACATTCAAAGAGAACTTACCAAATTGTATCCACAGCTGGGATTTTCGATGGCATTAGGGTACGGTGACACTCCTACTCAGGCAGACAGAAGCGCTTTTGAAGCTCGAAAAAATGGAGTCCAAATCGCGTCTCGAAAAATCTTTGGACATGACTTGAATGTAAATCAATTAGGAAATCATAAGACCGATATCCGGATTATGCATATCGATGTTAGTGGACTTAGTAAACTGAACTTGAAAATGTCTCCTTATCAAGTAACATCCATGATTTTCGGCATTTATTCACGTTTAGTTGATAAATTCGTGGAAAAAGAATGCCTTACTTTTTACCTTGGTGGGGATAATTTCATGGTAATAGCAAGCAATATACTCAAAGAAGAGGTAGAAAATATACTGCTTGGGATTACAGAAGATACACGAATTTCTCTTAATTGTGGAATAGGAAAAGGAAAAACAGGGAGAGAAGCTGCGATGAATGCAACAAAGGCTCTTGATAAAATTAGAGCACTAAGAGATAATGGAACAAACGTTTCAATTTATGAAATATAATGCCTATTCTCATAAAGAACGCAAGTTTTCTGAGAGGTCAGGATCTTATACTTGTTGAAAGAGGAGCCATCCAGATCTCTGACGATGGTATCATTACTAGGGTTGGGACTGATAGGGATCTTAGTCCTATAGATAGTGAATCATCAGTTTTTGATGCAGAAGGTCTATTGCTACTTCCTGGGCTCATAAATGCACACACACACATTGGAGATTCTATTGCAAAAGACATTACCTTAGATCCTGACTTGTCGTCGACTGTTGATCCAATTGTCGGCATTAAACGCAAGGTCCTTTCCAAAACTGATCCCATCCACCTAGAGGCATTTATGAGATATACAGTGGTTTCGATGTTAAAAAATGGAATTGTAGCGTTTGCAGATTTCCGTGAAGGAGGTTTGGACGGCGTAAAACTATTAAGGAGAGCTGTATCCGGCTTAAAAATTAAACCTCTAGTCCTGGGTAGAAAAGAGAAATACTATAACCCTCCTTACCGCCAATCTAATTCAGACATCGACACCGTAGAATCATCAGTAGATTCTTCTGCAATTCCACGGGATGTATTCGATTTGCTTGATGTTTCGGATGGACTCGGACTAAGTGGGACAAATGAAAACACCGATAGGTCTCTAACCGAGTATTCGAAGGCAATTAGAAACTACAATAACACAAGTAGCCTTGGGACTAGGAGATTACTTGCAATCCATACAGCGGAGTCTCAAGAAACGACCGCTCTGTCCATTAGGAAGTTTGGATTGACTGAAGTTGAAAGAGCAATCAAGTTCCTCCGGCCTGACCTTGTTGTACATATGACACAAGCGACCGATAAAGATATTACTGCTATTGCGACAAATAAAATTGGTGTAGTGGTTTGTCCGAGGTCTAACGGATTACTAGGTTGTGGTGTCCCAAGAATTGTTGATATGATAAAAAAGGGTTGCATAGTAGGATTAGGAACTGATAACGTTATGCTTAATTCCCCAGATTTATTCAAGGAAATGGACTACATTTGGAAGGCTTCTAGGGCAGCAAATATTCATCAGATAAGTGCTCGGGATATATTGAAAATGGCTACTGTTAATGGAGCTGAAATTCTTCATTTAAATTCTGGTTGCATTGAATGTGGTCGATCCGCAGACTTGTTATTCATTGATAAAAGACATATTGACCTTTATCCTATCCACGATCCTTATGCATCTATAGTGCAAAGGGCAAGCCAAAGTTCGATCATGGGTATGATGATAAACGGAGAATTTGTAACAGTGATTTCGTGAATGAGGCAGTTAGGTAGTTGAAAATTGTTATTAATGCTGCAATGACAGCTGATGGAAAAATAGCTACGAGAAACGGTAATTCAGCTATATCGTCAAAAACCGATTTGAGGAGAGTGCACCAATTAAGGAAATCTGTAGATGCAATAATGGTCGGTATTTCTACAGTGCTGATAGATGATCCCCAGCTGACAGTTAGGTTTGGGGCAGCAAGTTCAAGACCCCCTACAAGGATAGTCGTTGATAGCACGGGGAGGATTCCTTCAAGTTCTAAGCTCCTGAAAAAGGCCGATGAATTTAGTACCATAGTGGCTACCTCCAATAGGATTTCTTTTGATAATATCCGGCGAATAGAGAGCACCGGAGCAAAAGTTCTAGTTGCAGGGCAAAAAAAGGTCGAGCTTAGGAAGGTTTTCAGAGTGTTGGAGCAAATGGGCTATAAGAGGATATTGGTTGAGGGAGGAGGAGAGCTGAATTGGTCCGTTTTAAAACTTGGTATCGTGGATCAATTAGTAATCACCATATCTCCTCGGATAGTTGGAGGGAGATTTGCAACCACGTTAGTAGAGGGTGAAGGTTGCAATCGGATATCAGAAGGCATGCCACTAAAGCTTAGAAATGTAAAAAGGCATGCAAACGGGGAGATAATCTTATTCTATGAACTATAAGGTCTTGACGATTCCGAATCCATAGTATGTGCATTTTATGTTCGGGGCATAGATGATGCTGTTTGGTTTGGTTTGGTACGATGCTTATCACGAACTAAAAGCTGCTTGTGGTTGATAAAATTAAAATTAGTCAACATACTCAAATATACGATGAACAGAAAGGAATTATCTAATAGTTGTAAAAATGGAAATCATATTGGTTGCGAAGAATGCGTGTGCAAATGTCATATCCCTGGTACTATGGAATACATGTCACGCAATATAGCACGTTTAGAGAAAGAGCGTCCTGGATTGGGCGAATCACTTCCAGCCTTCACATAGTAGAATTACATATCTCAAATCCAATTGAAGTTGGGAATTAACTGTCATTTGGACAATTGGATATGGAGCCCTCACCTACTGAGACAAGAAGTGAATTGTGTCGATTCTCTATCCTGTCCACGGAATTTTTTCTTCTATTTGAACAACATTGTTAGAAGTGATCCAGATTTGACGCAATCATCCCTATTGACTCATACCTTTACGACAATCTGAGCTCGGATGACTAACTCTATTAGTTCTATTGTTACTATTGTATCATACTTGACAAGTCCAAATTGAAGAATTCCTTCAAAATTCCAATATAAGCCTTCACTGGAGGAGGTATTTCGCTTTCGCACGCAATACCCATGTTCCAAGCGTTTATCCATATAACCATGCATTGAACCATGGTTACGAATCGCTGGTACTCCCCTGGGACTACATCCAATTCTGTAACATATCGACTTGCTATGTTCCATGATCCTGTAAAATCTAAACACCTAGTACCGTGAATGGTTTCAATCTGCTCCTGCAAGTCTTTATAAAATTCAAAAGGTTTCATTGTCATGAAGAACGGAAAATTTACTTTTGATGGTTTGATCAATCCAAGCGGTGATAGAATTGTTAGTATCCTTATGTTATCCTTTGTCTCTTTCTTGAATTTTGCCGTCATTTGATCTGCAATTTGCTCGTCATTAAACCAAAACAACACCACAGTAGCATCAGAAAGGCTAACGTTTCTAATATCATCAACAATAATTTGTGCATTCTTCAGTCTTCTTATCTTTTTTTTTGCCACGGAGGCTATTTCATCTTTTTTCTCGATACCAATAGAACGTTTCACGCCAAATTCCTTGGCCGCAATTTGTACCGTGTTCCCTACCCCACAGCCAAGATGATAAAAGATATCATCATTGTTAACCTCTCCAAATCTAAAGATTTTTCTTACCACACTTTCAGGTAACGATATATCATCACCCGTTAGAACATTCTCCGGTAACGAAGACACAAACTCTGAAATGTCCAATCTAAGTTTCTAGATTCCGTGACTATAAATACCATCGTCTTGAATGCATCGGACTTGCAACTATGTGACCAGGCCTGAAAACATAGGAATTTTCTCAGAATGAAGTTGCTTTTACCTAACCCATCTCTATTTGCAGATTTGCAAGAATAAGAAGCAAGTAAAATCACTTAGGGTTCGCTTTGACATAGCGGAAACAGAAGGGCTTTCGGAACTGCTCACAAAATTTGATATGTTTAAAGGACAAATCTGAGTCATTCACAGAAACTAAGCTTCATTAAAAATTGGTTGAGTGATTGAACGGGTAATCATCATTAAAGACAGATCTCTGTAATCTTTATTATGACTAAACATAACTCAGTTACAATTAAATTGAGGATGTTTTAAAAAAATTGTAAAAAAATTGCGGTAGTTAAGGTAATTTGATTGCTCGCTACGATTAACCTTCTTCCCAGCCCTTTTCAAATACACCATTCTTGTGAAGAGGAACTGGCGCACCTGAAGTGTATTCCATAGGCCTCATCCAGAAAATAGCATGGGTTGGACAGACCCCTATGCAAGCTCCATCTGATATGCATCGTTCAGGGTAAAAGATAAATGCTTTTCCTCTTTTCCATCCCTCTACCGGCTTTACCCTCAGTACATCTGGACCTAAAGCTGTACAAATCTCTACGCAGAGAGCACAACCAATACATCTCTGT
>JAATVP010000177.1 GCA_014523625.1 Nitrososphaerales archaeon TH5896 | reverse complement strand
TCGAATGTTCAATTCATAGCGTTTCAACTATATAGTAAATAATTGACAAGTTAGCAATCTTGTATTATTATTGACGAATAAAACCTTTCTTATCAATGTAGCTTTCCCGTGCCCACCGTTCAAGTTCCCTGTCAGATAGTTCGTTCCTCGCTTTGAAGATAGATTCTGCATCTTTTCCTACGGGATTCCTTAACTCTGGGTTGGGTGAATTCGCCGCATTTAGGATTGTGTGAGCCACTTTGGAAGGATGAGAAGAGTAAGCACTGATTGACTCAAAACCTTGAAAGACTCGCTGCACCATATTGGCATACGGAGATTTGTTTGGATCAAAGCCTTTGGCAGTCTTCATATTATCCATAAAGTTACTACCGATAAATCCTGGTTCAATTAATATGACATTTATACCAAAGTCAGCTATTTCTTGTCTGAGGGATTCTGTGAACCCTTCTATGGCAAACTTGCTTGCATGGTATGCAGTTGAAAATGGGAACAATCCTACTGTGCCGCCAACAGAACTTATGTTTACTATTGTGCCATTACCCTGTTTTCTCATTGTTGGTATTACTGCTTTAGTGGTTCTTATTACACCGAAAACATTTGTTTCAAACTGCTGCTTTATCTCCTCAAGGCTTGATTCTTCAAGAGAGCCAAATAGGTCATACCCCGCATTGTTGACTAGAACGTCTATCTTTCCATTTTCTTTTATAATACTTTCGATGGAATCATCTACCGACGAATCACTGTTTACATCTAATTGAGTAACATTAAGTGGAATATTTTCCTTTAATGCAATTTCCAGTACTCTATCACTCTTGTTTATATTTCGCATAGTTGCATATGTTGTAAATTGATTTCTCGCTAACAATAGAGATGTTTCATAACCTATTCCACTTGAACTGCCTGTCACGACAGCCACCTTTGTCATGTTCATATTATGACATCGCATTATATGAGCATAGCGACAAACAACAACTGTAATTATAGCCAAGGAAAGAGTCGGCAAACCTCAAATGATCAAAGAGAAGAGTTAAGCTTTATTTTATTTCCAAAAAGTAGGAATACTAGTTGGCGATTTATTGTTACCGTCAAAGATTAGCAATCTGTCCCCTGCGGCTCTACCCCGCTTTATTGATGGCCATATCATATAATAAAGTAACAGTACGTATCAGCAATAGTAGCAGTAAAATACAATTAGAATCAAATTGGCTATATGTATATTTTTAGTGTATAATATTCATATAATTAACTATGCTCGAAATGTTTATTACAAACTCACTACATGAGTATTTAATGGTAGGGAAAGACAGACCTCCATTCCATGCTTCACATCATGTAATTGCAATAACGTTCCTCTTGGTTGGCATTATTACAATTAGCATATTATTTATTTTACATTGGTTTTGAATCATTTTCTCTCTGCTCCCGAGGAAAGTGGCACGATGAAAATAAGCTTGATTCTTAGATAATCAACATTCGATCAATGTTGATTCAAAGTAAAAAAATATATCTGGTATTGTTCTATTTCCATCGAGTTAGCAATCTCGAATTAATACACCAGTTTATAATCCAGATTGTTCATATTATTTCCATGAGTATAATTTTAGAAAAAATTAAGAGGGAATTACTAAGCTGGCCTAACGTTACTGCTGAATACCTCCAATTTGGAGATATTGAATTTCGTATAAATAAGAGGGAAATGGGCCATATACATGGTAATCGTCTAGCTGACTTACCTTTTCCAATGAAAACCAGAGATGATCTAGTAAATTCTGGTCGTGCATCTTCACACCACGTGATGCCGCAACCAGGATGGGTTAGCTATTGGATCGAAAAAGGTGAAGAGGATTTGGATGCATTAATTGGATTATTTAGATTGAGATATGAGCGGCCCAAACCCAAATCCGGCAAAGCAGAAGGAGAATGTAGAAGATGAAGGAGGTTCCTTTTTTCAATGACTAGACTTATGGTGGGAATGCATAATTCAGTTCTAGCGCTTGAGTCCGCTAATACTGGTTGGAATAGTCGAGAGTCTTTAAAAGGAACCCAACCACAAAGTATAGCTTTCGATCCTCTAAATTCTGGTCGTGTATACTGTGCTACTTTTGGAAACGGCCTATGGAGATCTGATGATAATGGTCAGACTTGGAGTAACATTGGAAAAGATGTTATTTCCAGTCCATATGTTATGTCTGTTGCAGTTAGTTCGTTGAAGAGCGAGAATGAGTTTAACAAAGTATACGCTGGAACTGAACCAAGTGCATTTTATATCTCAAATGATGGAGGCGACTCCTGGGAGAGAATGAAGGCGCTAGATGATCTACCTTCATCAAAATCATGGAGCTTTCCTCCAAGGCCATGGACCCATCACGTCCGATGGATTGAACCTGATGCAAATAATCCAGATTATGTATTTGCCGCTATAGAGGCAGGTGCTCTAGTACAAAGTCACGATGGAGGTAAGACCTGGATAGATAGAAATCAACAAGGACCATACGATACTCATACACTAGCCACTCATTCGAAAGCTCCAAGGCGTCTGTATTCTTCTGCAGGTGACGGCTATTATGAAAGTTATGATTACGGAGAAACGTGGACCAGGCCCATGGAAGGCTTAAGGCATGGTTACCTTTTTGGAATTGCAGTTGATTCCGGTAACCCTGAGGCCGTAATAATATCTGCCTCTAATGGCCCCAGTAGATCTTATTTAGCGGAAAACGCAGAGACATTTGTATATAGAAGAGATGGTGATGGCAAAGAATGGAAGAGTGTTACTGATGGTCTACCTAAAGCAATAGGATCTACAATGATGAGCTTCGTTCCTGTGTATAATAGTCCTAATCTTTCCCTGGCAATTGAATATAAACAATGGAATCCCAAATGAATGCAATTAATATCATAGTTGGCGAAACCATGGTACTTAGAGAAATCAAGTCCTAAAACGGATCTGAGGACTCTGGTAGTTAGACGCATTTCAATAAGAAGCTACAATTCTCACAGAAATAGACTAATTCATTAGGCTAGAATGAAGCTCCATTACTCCACCATTACATCTTGGACATTCAATCTCTGCACTAAGCTCTGTCAATCCCAATTCGTCTTTTTGCTCTGTCAGAATACGCTGGCCCAGGTCAAGCAATTAAATCAACTAGAAAAATCTCAAATTGAAGATAGCTTCTTCGCATGTCATAGCTACTGAATTCTATTTGCTAATATCCTAGTGATCTTGTCAAGAATCCATGATGCATTTCCGGCTGAATCAATTGTATCTGTCGCATTTTGAGCTTCTACAACTTGTTTTATAGATACAGTAGTATTCAGCACTATACTAGTGATAGTGGCAATTATGATTACTATTAACTTGAGTCTTGTGATTAGGTGTACCACGTAGCAATTTGCGGACATGTACAATAAATGATTTATCGCAATATTTTATCATGTTTCTATAGATCACATATAGCTCTAAGCCACTAGTCTAATTAGTCAAAAAACTTAAAAGCATTCAAAATATCGGTATAACCAATGTTGAAGTCAAACCAGAAGAGGTTTAACCAAATGACGGCCGTGATTACAATAGTACTGGCCGTCTTGAGTGTTTCTGTGGTTTATCAGCTAGGACAGCCAATTACAGCCCAAAATATGACCGGCAATCAGACAGGTAATCAAACTGGAGGACTAAACTTGGTACCACCCCGTGTGATTGAAGAAGAAACCCAGGAAGAAATATTTGGAGGCCAGCAATAAGAGCTGTTATTTTCACTTTATAACATGGATCATAGCCGCCGTAGGTATCTTTTGTTCTGCACCTAGGTACATTTTAGTGAAGTTACAGTCATCACAAAAATACACTAATGCGTCAAATTTTGAACGCAGCTCCATAACTTCATTACATCTGGGACATTCTATTTCAATGTCAAGCTCCGACGTTGGCTGTTCTGTTTGCTCTGGTGATAAACATCTTCTAAAGATTTCAGAGTTTGCTCTTCATGGTTTGTTTCGAGAGGAACAAGTTTAGTTCGAATGGAGCGCTTACTGAAGAAGTAGAAAGCAATGTGGGATCTCCCCACCCCGGTGCTATCGTGACAGGCTTTTCAGGGGTGTATGCAATACTTATTTAGCGACTTTTTACTTAGACTCACATCCTCTATGAATATAAGCTGTTATAATAGCAGCTTCTAATGGTGTATTGCATATGACTAACAAGAAAATACTAGTTATTGGTGGCGTTGCTGCCGGTACTAGTGCAGCGTCAAAAGCTAAAAGAATTGATCCTGACGCTGACGTAAAGATAATTCAGGATGAAAAAGTGGTCTCTTATGGTGCTTGCGGAATGCCATATGTCATTGAAGGTATAGTAAAGGATTTTCAAGAACTAATAGAGAGACCAGCAGATGTATTCAAAAAAAAATACCAGATAGATGTTATCACTAATAGCAGTGCACAGAAAATAGACCGAGTAAAAAGGAAGTATATGCAAATGATCTGCAAAGTGGAGTAGAAACAATTTATGAATATGATTCTTTAGTGGTAGCTACTGGCGCAAGAGCGATACTTCCAAACATCAAAGGTATCAGCCAGAAAGATGGTGCTGGTCATGGTGTATTTTTAATACGAAATTATGAGGACGGAATAAAAATTTATGATTCTACTAAAACAAAAAATGGTTCTACATGTGTAATTGCAGGCGCAGGGCTTATTGGTCTTGAGATGGTAGAGGCATTTAAGAAAAGAAGTACGGGAAGAAAAATGGATATAACGGTAGTAGAGAAGAGTGACCATATCCTTCCTACTATGCTTGATAAACAGATGGCCACTACTATGCTTGACAAGTAACTAGTATCCATTTCAGCACGTAGAAGTCTCTGCTGATCGTCAAGACATACCAAATGTTTATTTAGCAACTCCATTTAATTAAACTGGGGAAACCCATATAGCATTTGGTCCCTTGATTAATGACATGGGAAATATTAGAATTGAGCACTGATTTTGTAAAAGTTGCTGAAACAAAAGACATCCAACCATCTAATATGCGAGCAGTTGACCTAGAAGGTGAGAGAGTCTGTATTGCTAATGTCGAAGAAAGTTACTATGCAATTGGAAATGTATGCACTTATCTTGGCGGACCCCTAAATGAAGGTACACTTGAAGGGTACGACGTTGAGTGTCCTTGGCATGGTTCTAAGTTCGATGTTAGAACTGGCGAGGTTACTAGGCCTCCTGCACAGAAGGCAGCTGCAGCTTGTGAAATAAAGGTAGAAGGAAATAACATACTAGTTAGAAAACATCAATGAATAATGAATATTCAAACAAACAGCTGGAGGAAAGGACGAATAACAATGACAACAACAACAGCAACACGAGCAAAGGTATTTTTGGAATACATCATGTAACAGCAATAACTAGCAATCCACAGAGGAACATAGATTTCTACACCGGGACGTTGGGACTCAGATTAGTAAAATTAACGGTCAATCAGGATGACCCAACTGCATACCATCTTTATTATGGTGACGAGCTAGGACGCCCGGGTACTATTCTCACTTTTTTTCACTGGCCAAATATACCTAGGGGACGCCGAGGAACTAGCCAAGTGATTGCCACGGCTTTTTTGATACCTGAGAATTCCATAAACTTTTGGATAGATAAATTCAAGAACAGGCAGATAAAGTATAGTGGTCCGTACAAGCGATTTGATGATGAACAAGTAATTACGTTATACGATCCAGATGGATTAGAATTAGAACTTGTCGCACATAAATCCGCACAAGATCGAAAAGTCAACATATGGAAAGAAGGCCCCGTACCTGCTGAAAATGCAATAAGAGGCTTTTATTCTGTAACTCTGTCTGAAGAAGGATACGAAAGTACTGCTTCGGTTCTGACTGACGAATTAGGATTTGTCTCCACACGACATGATGGAAGCCGGTTCCGTTATGAAATTTCTGCTACTGCGTCTTCATCTATTAATACTGACAAGAAAGAACTAGGAGTTGGAGGCGCCGAGATCGTTGACGTTGTCTGTCTGCCTTATACGCAACCGGCGCTTATTGGTATTGGATCAGTACATCATGTAGCATTTCGTACTCCGACTGATGAACAACAATTGGTTCTGCGCCGCAATATAGTCAAAGCGCGATTAAATGCCACTCCTGTAATAGATCGATTTTACTTTCATTCTGTGTATTTCCGTGAGCCCGGAGGGGTTCTTTTCGAAGTAGCTACTAACCCTCCTGGATTTACAGTTGATGAAAAGGCCGATGCTCTAGGCACAAGACTGGTTCTTCCTCCATGGCTTGAAAATATGCGAAGCGACCTTGAGAAGATTTTACCTCCTGTAATCTACCCGAAAAGGGAATCGAAGGCCCAATAACTTAATGCCTCTATCATTCGCTGCTTTCAGGGCTCCAGTACAGAAAAGACGAGGGATCGTTAGATAAGGAAAGGACCTAGTATGAAGATTGTTTTGATGCATTCAGATTGTCGCTTATGTTTTAGCATTGGTCTTGGATCAGGTCTTTGATACTTCGACAAGGATGTCTCCAACCGTGTCCTCAACTAGAATCAGTCTAATTTTGCCTAATGCGAGGATCGCATCCACTTCATCCATTTCGATACGGCGAGATGGACTGCCTTCCCTTCTGGATACTGTTACCATGAAGCCATCAGGCATATTTATAACGGATACTCCTCTATCCTTCAACAATGTCTTGGCTTCCTCAATATTCATTTTTTTCAGTCAACAATGTCCTGTCCGATTTCGCTTAAAAACACTACGGACTTGCAATCATTCCATAACATAACAAGTTAATCACAGCATTAGGGACCGATAGGAAAAGATGATGGGACTTTGGATAAAGAATCAACTAGCTACGACGACTTACTAGATGCGTTTCGTATGTCACTAAATTTCTGGCATTACTGTAATCTTATCTAGTCTTGTACTATTCACCAGTTGCAAGTATGATAGTGTACTCTTGCATCCTAAATGCTGTTTCTGTCGTTGTACTTTTACATTATTAAATCTGTCAAGTTCGTTTTATCCATTATGCTGTAACAGTGGATACATTCCCATCGAGGCCTCCTTTACCTTCGTATTCTTCCCCCAAACCATTGTTGAGAAACCTTATAATTGATGTCTATTTCTCAATGCAGCGCTGCATAGCGCGACGCTGTCGCGCTTTGTCGATTAGGTTAAACGTTGTTCCGCCACATTATTCTATATGAGTAATAAGACATTAGTTTGTGCATTATGTTCGCAGGACTTTACTCGAAGGTATAGTGCTGACCGACATAACCAAAATCTTCATCATGGTCAGAGCAAAATTGTTCGAATGATCGATTATGTGATAGGACGGATTGCAGGAGAGTATAATGCAGCAAATCCATTAGCGTACAGGTCAAGTTACAAGCAGCGAGCTTCACCTTCCACTAGTTCTGATGCTAAAGCATTCAGTTTCCCTTATACATCCATAGCACACGATAGCTCTCAGGGAAACTCTTCAAGTGCACTTTCACATATCAACGAATACGTGCCAAATCAACAACCAAGCACTAATTCGGTTCGACCTCCCACCATTCCTATAATTGGAACCACTTCAAAGATTGAAGAAATACAAAGACTGATCCGAATTCTCTGTGCCCCTCAATTCGCGGAGGCCTTTCTCAAGCAGCTATCTGTAGCATTTATTGACAATAGAGGAAATGAAGAAATTCTAGACCGGTGTCTTGGGGCACTAAGAAATATGATGAACCTGAAGGAGGCGAGTTTCTATCTTATTGGCGCCCCAACTAAGGAATCGAATGAGCGTCCTCCATTGCATGGCCATCACGTAGAAAATCTACCCGAATCCTCAAGGATTAAGTTGACACGCATCGAACCATTACTGAAAATTCGTCTTAAAAATGATGTTGCTGTTTATGAGGAGATTGAACGAATAATTAAAGTACTGAACTCCACACGTCATCACAGTATTCTTGATCTAGAGCTAGACAGTCTTACCAGAGGAACACGACAAACAAATAATTAACACGAAACTTAAGATGACACTGATAGGTTAAGGGAAATCCCTTCCATAGATTTCATCTTGTGTACTACCTATTCAGGAGAGCTCCATTTAAGAGAAGTCAGAAAGGTAAGGTCAATTAAAGGATTGTAAAAGTAAAGTTCCTCTATTTAGAATGGCCATATCATAAGCAGTGAGGGTATAGTGGTCAAATGATACAGATTGAATCTCTACTTTGTTAACAATCCATCACTATAAAACTGGGCTTGTATTTTTAGGATCATATATATAAGGTTTACTACTTATAAAGCGGAGAATATATAGTGTCATAAATGTTGTAAATAGTGTTACAATAACTATCGTGGGAAAACTGATGCGCTAACATCATCCAGGTTCCTGATTTACTTTTGCAACTACTAATAATAATTCACATTCTGCCGATTAATTCTATCTTTAGCGTAGTAAGTATGTCATATTTAGATCTGGTTAGAATGATTGACTATTAGGAACTTTGATGCAAACGACACTAGAGTCACTTCCGTGGAAAGTTTAAGGCTTTGGATGACATGGAACAGCAGGTTAAGGAGTCCTCTCATGACTAGGGAACTTGGCGACGTTACCATTCCGACAGTTCATTGCAACACGTTCTTGAATTTCAAGATTCTTAGGTGTCCATGCTTCGACTATCAATACATAGTAATCAGCATCATATTTAGAAATTAGAATTCTGATCTATTCATCTAGTACAAATACACCAATACTCTAACCTAGTTTCGATGACGACTTTATTAAACGCCCCATATACAAATCATCAGATTTACTTTAGATAACTTTAAAATGATGGACACAGAATTAAAGTCATGTCTAATAGCTCTGGTGCTGATGCTGAAGGAGCATCAACTTCTAGCAAGAATGAGATTATCAAAGGGTTGAACGAAGATCTGGCAAGAGAGTATAAAGCAATTATTCAGTATGTCGTATTCAGTTCCACGTTGAAGGGAGCAGAGTATGGAGATATTGCAGAGCAGTTGAAAGAGCATGCATCTCAGGAACTTGCGCATGCTCTGGAGGTAGCTAGGCAGATCGATTATTTAGGAGGAGACCCAACCGTTGAAGTTAAGAACGCCGAGTATTCCCAAGATTCAAAGAAGATGCTCGAAATCGACCTGCGACAGGAGCAAGAGACTATTAAGAATTATAGGGAGAGAATAAGGCAGGCTGAAAGCTCAGGTGAATATGCTCTCTCTGAAGCGTTAAGGGATATTATCAGGCAGGAGCAGGACCACGAAATAGATCTGAAAGACGCTCTCGGGTTACGATGATAGCAAACGAATTCTAAAAATAATAAACCTCTTTGTATGAAAAGCGCTTTTGTTATATCCAGAATGCCAGACAGGATTAGGATATTTGGTAATCTGGGATATTAAGACACAGGATCAATAGATCAATGAGATAGAGGTTGAAGGTAGCAGTATAATAATCAAAGCGTGAAAAGGTCAGGTGATCTCTGTCGATACTAGTTAGTATTATTGCTAGTAAACAAAAATCGTATAAGGTGAATTGATTATATCTACTACTACTGTTGAAAGACCATGTAAATTTCAACTAAAATTACAGGATAGAATATCACATCCGGGTACAAATAACGTCTTTTAAATTTACTCGCAATGATGATCAACGACAAGATCATTTTCCGAATTTTAAGGCTGGAAATATGCCTATTACTATTTAGACGAATTTCATAAAATAAAAGATTGATTGTTATACACATATACATTCGAGGAGGAGGCATTCCATTACTCCAAATCAGGCCATTTTCTTTACCCCTCATCCCTTCATGATTCTCTTTCTTGTGATTCCTTAACTGTCAGGTAATCTCGGCAGTAATGACGTGATTATTCCTGTGCAAGATCGTCATTTCGTCAAATGTAAAAAGTCTAAATCATATTTCTATATAGACTACCAAATATTGATAAAATTTGAACCTACAAATTTGAAGTGTGACGTTAATATCTCCATGCATTTTAACAACAAAACGATATGTACTATACTCAAGTCCGTATCTGTATTCCTACCAACTTCTTTAGTAGTAAATGAAGGTTCGGTTAAATGTGAATTCAAGCCTAATCACGTAAATAGCAGATCTCCCTAAACGAATATCATATGAGAGCTGCAAGAATAGTTAACGTAAATGAACCTCTACAAATCCAGGAACTCCAGACCCCAAAGCCAAAAGGTTCACAGATTCTAATTAAAGTTCAATCGGAAGGTGTATGTCATAGCGATGTCCACGTGTGGGAGGGTTATTATGAAGGTATAGGTGGGCAACCCTTAAAAACTACAGATAGGGGTGTAAAATATCCTCTTACGCCGGGACATGAAATTGCAGGTATAGTAGATAGTTTAGGAGAACAAGTGAAAGGATTTGGTAAAAATGAAAAAGTTCTCGTTTATCCCTGGATAGGGGAGGGAATGTGTCCTGCTTGTAGGATTGGAGAAGAGAATCTGTGTGACAAACCCAGATCATTGGGTATCTACAATGACGGAGGATATGCAGAATACGTAATGGTACCAGACTACAAGTATCTTGTGAAAATAGGAGACGATATGGACACGGATATAAGTGCACCATTACCGTGTGCTGGACTTACGGCGTATGGTGCAGTAAAAAATGCTAATCTGAAACCAGATGATAATGTTGTGATTGTTGGGACAGGTGGGTTGGGCTTAATGGCTATACAATTAGTAAGAGCAGTTACTGCTGCTCGGATAATCGCTATGGACATAGATGATAAAAAATTACAAGTTGCAAAGAAGGAAGGCGCAGATACCGTTGTGAATTTAAAGAATGAGGATTATATTAAAGTGGTAATGGAGCTGACCGATAAACTCGGTGTAGATGCAGTAATTGACTTTGTTAACTCAACAAAATCAGTGGAAGATTATATGCAAATTCTCAGAAGAAGGGCAAAGCTGGTGCTTGTAGGCCTTTTTGGAGGAGAATTAAGATTTAGTTTAGTTAGTATACCTACAAGAGCATACAAGATCATCGGATCATATACTGGGAGCCTTCAGGATTTGATAGAACTTGTATCGTTAGCCAAACGAGGTGTAGTAAAACCAGTAGTTTCAAATAGATTCAAACTAGATCAAGCTGGAGAAGCTCTGCAGATGTTAAAAGATGGCAAAATTGTTGGGAGAGGTGTAATAAATCCATGACAGGGGCATCTTCAACAGCAGCAACGGCAAGACATTTAAAGACAATAAATCCTGCAACCGAACAGGTCCTGAATGAATATGAAATATTTACTAAGGAACTACTAATTAGTTTAGTAAAACAAGCAAGGCAGACATTCCTAGAATGGAAGAACAATATTGATAGGAGAGCAGAGTATCTCTATTCGTTTGCGAAGGAACTTAGGAAGAACAAAGACAATCTGGCCAAAACTGCTACACAAGAGATGGGGAAGGCGATAAAGGAAGCTAGATCAGAAGTAGAGAAATGTGCCTGGACAATAGAATATTATGCAGATCATGGAAAAATATTTTCAACTAGCGAAGTTGTTAATACAGAGGCAAGGAAGAGTACCATAACATTTCAGCCACTTGGCGTTGTAGGTAGCATAATGCCGTGGAATTTTCCCTACTGGCAGTCTTTAAGATTTGCAGCTCCATCATTAATGGTCGGTAATGTAATCATATTGAAACCAGCGAGTGCCACGATGCAGTGTGGAATTGAAATCGAAAAGATGTTTGATAGGGCTGGAGTACCAGAGGGCGTTTTTCAAACTGCCATTGGAGATTCCAACGGCAGTTTGCCGAGACACTTATAGATTCCAACGGCATTAACGCAGTCACGTTTACCGGAAGTGTCCCAGTTGGAGCTAGGGTAGCCCAAAGGGCAACTTCACAGTTAAAAAAGACAGTTCTTGAATTAGGAGGAAGTGATCCATTTATTGTATGTGAAGATGCTGATATTGAAAAAGCATCTACAGGGGCGGTAAAAGGGCGTTTTATTAATTGTGGGCAAAGCTGTATAGCGTCGAAGCGATTTATCGTAGTCAAAGAGATTGCAAACGAATTCACTGAAAAATTCGTTCAAAAGACAGAAAAACTAAAAGTAGGAGACCCACTTTCTGACGATACTGATCTAGGACCAGTTGTTAATGCCAAGAGTCTTGAAAATATGGAGGGAATCGTTGATAGAACTATTAAATCAGGAGCTGAGCTACTTACAGGTGGAGAACGAGCTAATAACATTGGATATTTTTTCCGCCCAACTATTTTTAAGAATGTACTTCCTGGGATGGAGATAGCACAAGAAGAAGTATTTGGTCCTATCGCACCTGTCATTACAGTGGAAAATGAAGAGGAAGCTATGAGGATTGCCAATGATTCTAAATTTGGTCTTGGAGCAAGCATATGGACTCAAGATCTAGAGAAGGCTGAAAGATTATCAGAAACAGTAGAATCAGGATTAGTTACTGTTAACAGTATGGTAGTTTCTGATCCCAGGGTTCCATTCGGTGGTATCAAGAATAGTGGATTTGGTCGAGAACTATCCAGATATGGGATGCTTGAATTTGTAAACATAAAATCTGTTAGATTCTACGACCAATTGATTTATGACCATCATGTGGAGTAGAGAAGACGCGTGGGAGATTAACAGCTACTCGAAGGACAAGTAAGTAAACGTAAAAGTAGAGCAAGAAAATAAAAAAAATGAAGGTAGGGCAAAAACAAAGAATCGGATAAATACTCCATTAAAGAAAGACAAGTTGTTTTAGAAATCAGTCCACCACATTACTCGTTTCCAATGTCAATACTGGCTCTGGGAGCAGGATACTACAAATAGTAGATAATGTCACTAAACAGTTATCAATATAGTCGTAGGCATAATGATTGAACAGGAAAGAATAAAGTTAATACTACGCGAACAGGTTTGTTTTCGCCAGGTCAACTACTTCATCTCCTTTGCCATTCAGTACCGCCTTTACCATATAGAGTGTGAAACCCTTGATCTGTTCCAGAGTAATCGTTGGCGGCATCGCCAACTCTTGTCTGTTCACAATTACATCAACCAAGGCTGGACCTTCGTGCTCTAAAGCCTGACTTAGCAAGGCCTTTACCTGCTCCGGTCTTTCAGCTCGAAGCCCCAAGATTCCAATAGCTTCAGCCAGCTTTGAGAAATCAGTTTCTGTCAAATCAGTTGCATGAGAGAGGAATCCGGCTGCCTTCATTTCAAGTTCTACAAAACTCAGAGAGCTGTTATTAAAGACAACTACTTTGATAGGCATCTTCAATTGCTTTAATGAGATAAAGTCCCCCATGAGCATAGAGAACCCGCCGTCTCCAGAGAGGCAAATCACCTGACGATCTGGAAATGTTTCCTGTGCTCCAATTGCTTGTGGCAGAGCATTTGCCATCGAGCCATGCGAAAAGGATCCTAGCAGCCTACGCTTACCATTCATGTGTAAATAACGCGCAGCCCAAATTGTAGGGGTACCAACATCACAGGTAAATATCGCCTCAGGTGATGCCAGCTCGTCAATTAACTTTGCCACGTACTGAGGGTGTATTGGCGTCTGCCCTCTCTTGCCGATCGAATGCGCGTCCAAGCTCTTCCGCGCCTTTCTGTAGTGGTCAAGGGATTTCTTCAAATGACGATCACCTTTGTCTGGTTCTCTCCGCTTAAGCAATGGCATCAATGCTATTAGCGTCTCACGGACATTTCCGACTAATCCCAAATCTACTTTTGTACGCCTACCTATCTGTTCGCCTCGAATGTCTACCTGAACAATGTATGCATGAGGAGGATAGAATTGCTGATACGGAAAGTCTGTGCCAAGCATGAGCAGCAGGTCAGAATTCATAATGGCGTAGTATCCTGAAGAAAATCCGAGTAATCCTGTCATTCCCACATCAAATGGGTTTTCATATTCTATGAACTCCTTTCCTCTCATGGCATGGACTATTGGAGCCTGCAGAATGCCTGCAACCTCGATCAGTTCCGAATGTGCCCCACCACAACCCGCACCGCCTAGGATGGTCACCTTTTCCGCCGAATTGAGAACATCTGCAAGCACCGCAATTTCTTGCGGGCCGGGACAAACTACTACCTCGAAATGTTTTATTCGTGTGATAGGCCTAGCAGATTTAGCCTCTTGCAGTGCAATATCGCCCGGAAGAACAATGATAGAAACTCCGGAGAGTGACAAGGCTGTCCTCATAGCAATATCAAGAATGCGCGGTATTTGGTCCGCATGTGAGGCAAGCTCGCAATAGTGACTACACTCTTTGAACAAAAGTTCCGGATGTGTTTCTTGAAAGTATGAGCTTCCAATTTCACTGCTTGGTATATGAGCAGCAATTGCCAAAACAGGAACTCTGTTTCGATAACAATCATAAAGTCCATTTATCAAATGCGTATTCCCTGGTCCGCAGCTGCCCGCACATACAGCCAGCTCTCGAGTGAGATGAGCCTCGGCTCCGGCTGCGAAAGCAGCTGTTTCCTCATGGCGAACATGAATCCATGAGATTTTATCTTTGCCTCGATTTCTGACAGCATCTGTAATCCCATTTAAAGAATCTCCAGATACACCATATATCCTCCTAACTCCAGACGCTATTAGCGAGTCGACTATTATATCCGCTACTCTTTTTGCCAAGGATTCTGATTCACTCTCTTATGCCATGATCGCCCCAAGGTATAGATAAAGATCTCCCCTCTTTTTGCCTTCAAGTTCGATTCGAAATTATGTGAACATAATCAAAGGAGAACTCGGCCAATCATAATTTCATAGAATAATACTAAGCAGTCTGTCTCCTGAAAAAATACAACAATGGACAAAATACGTTAGATGAATCGAACTTGAGCTGTATGCGTAATTTTGTTCGGTGTAGCTAATGTCTTATTTTAGTTGCATACTCTCGATAGCTTCTTTTAAGGTCTGTGTAACCACTGGAAGAATTCTTGGGTCATTTACTTTGGGAATTATATAATCCTCTTTTAAGTGAATCTTTTCAACTAGTGAAGCAATAGCATATGATGCTGCGACGAGCATTTTTTCATCTAATTCTTTTACTCTAGTGTCTAACAAAGCTCTAAGAACTGATGGGAATACTACAGCATTATTTACTTGATTTGGATAGTCAGAACGCCCAGTCCCTACTATTCTTGCACCTCCTTTAACAGCATCTGCCGGAATGATTTCAGGGTCCGGGTTGCTAAGGGGAAACACTATCGCGTTATGGCTCATTGACTGAACCATAGCCTCAGTTACTAGTCCAGCTTTGCCAGAGACCCCTATGAAAACATCGGCTTTTCTAATTACTTCTTCTAGACTTCCTTGCAAGTGATCGGAATTGCTATTTCTTGCTATTTCTAACTTGTCTAAGTTTTGAGAATCAACAGCAGATACAAGGAGATCTTTCCTTCCCTCGTATATTGCTCCTTTGCTATCCGTTACTATAATATCTTCGCAACCTGCCTCTTTTAGAATCTTGAAAATTCCATAGCCGGCAGAGCCCGCTCCAGCAACTATTACTTTTATATTGTCTATTTTTTTATTTACTATTTTTAGAGAA
Source organism: Nitrososphaerales archaeon TH5896 (assembly GCA_014523625.1). Lineage (GTDB taxonomy): Archaea > Thermoproteota > Nitrososphaeria > Nitrososphaerales > Nitrososphaeraceae > TH5896. Next base: position 398 of record JAATVP010000177.1, on the reverse strand, counting down.
TTAATTAATGCAGCTAATGTGATTACAGCTGTTCCATGCTGATCATCGTGAAATACCGGTATTGAGAGCTCCTCTCTGAGCCTTTTCATTATACCAAAAACTTTGGGTGATTCTATATCTTCAATATTTATTGCTCCAAAACATGGTTCAATCGCCTTGACAAACTTGACTATTTCTTCCTTATCCTGTGTAGCAATACATAATGGAATTGCATTAATATTACCTAGGACTTTGAACAGAACAGATTTTCCTTCCATGACAGGGAGTGCTCCTTCTGGACCAATGTTTCCAAGGCCAAGAACCCTTGTTCCGTCGCATACTATGGCTACGTTGTTCCACTTTGAGGTATAATCGTAAATTAACTCTTTGTTTTTGCTTATCTCTTGAGATACAAATGC
>JAATVP010000176.1 GCA_014523625.1 Nitrososphaerales archaeon TH5896 | reverse complement strand
GTAACAAAAGAACACAACACTTTTGTACCATATGCCAATACTGCTATTCATGCCATTACAAGATTGAGAAACAGAATAAGGAAACCTATCCTCACCTATTCCTTGCTGTATAGCAAATTGATTTAGATTTTGTTAATACACCTTGTATTGAATAAGCATGTTCTGGCGTTGGGTTTTGCCGCGTTAACCGATTGAAACGCTGCTTATTAACGCTTTCACTTAGTGACCCAATAGCCTTCTCTTTTAATCTTGGCGATCTTCCTTTACCTAAAGAAAGTAAAAAAGTGTCTTTTACGAACTGCTTGAATTGATAGGTTCCCATCGGAGCATTCTTTCGACCGTAGGGGATAATCTCGAAGTCGAAGGAACTACTTAAGTGTATGGATACCTATGCATAACTACTGTTGATAAGTGTATACCTACCGCTTATATATGCATAAAGCGATAATAATATCGTATTATGTCGAATACAGGTGTACATATGGATTATAGTAAGTATGACTTCAAGGATTCAACCGATGACTATGTCTATTTGAGCAAGAAAGGACTATCCAAAGAAACTGTTGAAGAGATTAGTAGGCTAAAGGGCGAACCGAATTGGATGAAGGAATTTAGGTTAAGATCATATGATGTCTTTATGAGCAAAATAATGCCCAATTGGGGAGGAGATCTCTCTAAGATTGATTTTCAAAATATTTACTATTATACCAAAGCATCTGAAAAACAAGGAAAAAGTTGGGAAGACGTACCTGAATCAATAAGAAATACTTTCGAGAAGCTTGGAATTCCAGACGCAGAGAGAAAATTCTTGGCTGGTGTGGGAGCTCAGTATGAATCAGAGGTCGTTTATCATAACCTAAGAGACGATTTGGTAAAACAGGGAGTAATATTCATTGATACAGATACTGCACTAAAGGAACAGCCAGAATTGGTGAAAAGGTTCTTTGGAAAGATTATACCGCCTGAGGATAATAAATTCGCTGCTTTAAATAGTGCCGTTTGGTCTGGAGGCTCTTTCATATATGTTCCTCCAAATGTTAAAGTTGACCTACCATTGCAAGCCTATTTCAGGATAAACGCTGAAAATATAGGACAATTTGAAAGAACACTAATAATAGCAGATGAAGGGTCAGAAGTTCATTATATAGAAGGCTGTACTGCACCTGTATATTCTACAGAATCACTACATTCTGCAGTAGTTGAACTTGTGGCAAAGAAGGGAGCAAAGATAAGGTATACAACGATCCAAAACTGGAGTAAAGATGTCTATAATTTAGTAACAAAAAGGGCATATGCATATGAGAATGCAACTGTTGAATGGGTGGATGGAAATTTAGGCAGCAGGTTAACTATGAAGTATCCCGGAGTCTATTTGATGGGGCGTAACGCTCACGCTGAGGTAATATCAGTGGCATTGGCGGGAGCAGGACAGCATCAAGACGCTGGTGCAAAGGCAGTGCATTTAGCTCCACAATCGACCTCTAGGATTACCAGTAAATCAGTAAGTAAAGATTCAGGAAGAACGACGTATAGAGGCTTAGTCCATGTAGCAAAAGGCGCTACAGGTGTAAAATCAAATGTTCGATGTGATGCACTCTTACTCGATGAAAACTCAAGAACAGATACATATCCATATGTCGAAGTAAATGAAGATGATGCAACAATTTCTCATGAGGCAACAGTAGGCCGGATAGGCGATGATCAAATCTTCTATCTTATGAGTAGAGGCTTTTCTGAATCAGATGCTTTATCCCTGATAGTGGGAGGATTTATGGAACCATTTACAAAAGAACTTCCGATGGAATACGCAGTTGAACTTAATAGGTTAGTAAAGCTCGAAATGGAAAATTCAGTAGGTTAGAAAGATTGTTTACACTTCTAATATTATCATAAGGCATTCACAGGCTTAAGTTGTACTACTTGTACTACTCCCACTATTGTTCTTGCAATTCTTCAGACTATATTTCACTAAGAAGTATTCGATGAGTCGTTTTTGAAGAGTACTGCGGTATCTATATCGCTCTATGCTGTTACCCAAATTCAAAGTCTCGGACTTGGTCTTAAACAAATAACGTGTCGGCTCCAAAATCAACTTCATATCTTTTATCGAAGGCCTATATTTCAAGAGTTTTGCGAGACTATCATCAGTGAACCAGTATGTACCTAGCATCTGATCCGTTTTCAGTACCCCAATTGTGAACTGAAAGTTAATATAACTACTTATAGGAAACCGAACATAGCTAAAGTATGTTTATAAAATGTAAGTCATGTAATAAAGAGTTTGATAACCTTATGAACGGAGTAAGCTATTCAAGTAAACATTTAGGTGTATTAGGTTTCTGCTCTGATCAATGTTGTAAAGACTATCTCAATGCGCCAGGAAAAAATGTTAACCCCCAAAAGCCAGACTCACAGTAGAAATATGTATTTACAGGCCGCGGTCTCCGACTGAGAGAGAAATTAGACATTCATCTTTAACAGAATAACTACCAAGTCAGTAGTCATATGATCATTTTTGTGAGTCCCTCACTAGAGCTTTGTGTAATATATAATCATTCTTAGCGGTATTACTTCCTTTTATATACACGAATGTCGAAGATATTACTAGAAATGGCTATACTTAGAATATACAAGAGAAACTCAACACACATGGATCTTTCCCAGTTAGTGGAGGCAATTAGTGAATCAGGTCTAGAGAATGGTTTACAAAAATTTTATAATACACCTCTGGAGAGGGAATCCAAGAGCATTGTGGCTGGTCCAAGTTTTCTACAATTTCTTGTCAATTTATTTGGAGTTCACATAACTGCTGGAGACGTAATACAGTTTGAGCATGGGAGTCACAATAAATACTATATGCTTTCTGCAACGGGAACATGGGACGAAATAATAAAGTTAGGCTAGTAACTAGCTGGCAGTAGAGATGTCTGTCCAATGCCCAGTTGAAAGGACAACTCTAAATCCTGCCCCACCACTCAATCAATAGCTCATAGGCTTCATGTGCACGTTCTAGTGGAGAAAGCTCTCATTTAAGATCACATACGAGGGGTTCTAACAAATTAACTTAATTCAGGAGTGAAGTGAAGGATCTCCTTTTCAAGTTTTGAAGTTGCGAATCCGTAAGTTCTAAATCAGAATTGCAAACGAATGATCTTGAATACTAGAACATAGAATTAATTCACTTTACTATATTTGAGATCTACTTGCCAACATATCTATAATAAAGTCAATATTGGTTATAATTACCGAGGCTCGTAAATGTTACATATGTAATCTACAGTTTCATACACCACAGTTCTGTTACCAATAGAATCACATCATCTTTAACAAACATAATGCATCATGTTAAAGTGAGTACTGGAAATAACTTTTTAGATAGTTTCTTTAGCCTCAAACTCTATTAAAGTAAATTAAGCTTCCGCCTTCCAGCTGCATGGCTTTATTCAAGAGTTCAAAAGTATTATAGAACAGACTCCTTGTTTAGTAAGGAGCTCTACTACAATAACAGCATACCAATCATTATCAGTTTGCGAGAATAACCCCTCAACAGTCTCTTCAATTAATAATTTTCCGCTTTTCTTTCCATTTTCATCTATGAGATAGGAAATAATAAACGTGCTTGACAGCTCATTGTTATTCATCCTTACTCGCGCTCGTCGTTGGTCATCTGCTCCTCGACCTCGCACGCCCTCACATGGACACGCGAATTTTATTTGGCTGCCTACCTAGTCTCTTGCGCCATAGTAACCTCCTCCTCTAAACCACCTCTGCATACGAGTAGGTTTGGACCACTTAGTAAAAGTCTTTTTCCGGAGTCGATCATTTACTATTGTAGTTAAGCATCATTCTAATACCATCTGGATCCGTGACCAGGATCTCATTTGAGCTTAATGGATGAGCTGATGATTCATGAACCCTTGTCAAAAGTTGTTCATAAATCTCTCTGTCAGAGATATGAACAGTAAAATGTTCAAGTCCCGCCTCCGTTCCCTTGAGAGGGTTACCTCCGCGGCTTAGCCAGGTATTCAGGGCTAAACGATGGTGATACCCCATCGTTGAAAGGAATGATGCCCCCTGCATACTTTGCATCAAGTCAAATCCAAGAATCTCACGATAGAAGTTCGTTGAATTAGCAAGATTGGTAACCTTCAAATGAATATGTCCAATTGTTCCTCCACTAGGAAAGGGTTTTAATTGGCTCGAAAATTTTTTTGATACCATGCTGTCATCCACATGGTATAGTTCTGAAAGCAATGATTCAAGATTCAGAGCAATTGTATCCATTTGGACATGTCCATTCTTATCTAACTGCCATTCTCCACCTGGTCTATCACAATAGATCTCTATGCCATTGTCTTCTGGGTCTTGGAGATACAATGATTCGCTTACCAGATGGTCAGCAAACCCTGTGAACTTAACCCCTTGATTCTCAAGATATACAAATGTAGAGGCAAGGCTTTTCCTGTCAGGAGTAAGAATCGCAAAATGAAACAAGCCCGCTGATTTGTGGTTTGGTCTGCTAGCCTCTGGATCGTGTATAAGTGTCAGAATAGGTGAATTATCAATTTCAGAAACCAAGTTATCTTCCGCGCCAATCACAAGCTCTATTATCTCGTGCCCATTCTCCCGAGATTTCCTTATTGGCTCCATTCCTAATTTTCGGTAATACGCTAGTTCTTGCTGCAAATCGATAACCCGAAGTACAGGTCCTCCAAGCCTCGTTTGAAGATACATCTTTTACTGAAACGAAATTTGGAGTTATTAGTAATATATATTGCATTGGCAAAATCTTAAAAGATCTGTCAATAAATCCGGCGTCAGAAGACATTTCTGCGCAAGCTATATCATAGTATATTAGAATACCTAGGCTCATCTATTATAACGGTCTATCCCAAATTAATTCCTGAATGGCAGTAGTACGATAAAATAATAGCCTAAGAATTTCTTTACGATTATCTTCTGGTTATCATACATAGAAAATTAATTATTAAATTCTATGCATTCTACTGCCTGAAGTGTAACCTGAGAAAATAACCACGTGAGTTTGCTTATCTCGCCTCATTGCAATGAATCGTTTCTAGCGGTATTCCAATCCTTTTATTCCTACCCGGACCGGCGACAGTTTGGAAGCAGAGGTAGCATTAAGTTTGCTGCCTTCCTTGGCTTATGTTTGCAGATAGATATCTATTTTGTCCTGCAATCCTTGTTAGTATGCTCCTTACACCTATAATCATGCCTCCAACTCCCATTCATAAAAACTTGTAGGTGGTTGACCCCCTCATAATTTGTTACTATTCTCTGATATCCATTCTTAGGATTCGATGGTCCATCCCGTGACCTTGATTGAAAATATGTCATTAATACTCCTTAGCATCCATCACTTAAGAAGTCTAGTATTCCCGCTGCTTCTGCTGATATTGTCGTTGTTTTATGGAGAAGATGATGGTGACGTCATCAGCATGGCAAGATCGAGAGACGCGATTGGATCGTGACTATAAGTGGAATAAGATACCCCATTGAGGGGAAATTCTTCATGGCAGAAAGGATTCGCCAATGAAGCTGGGTCACCATAAGAACTAGTACCGTTTCGCTATACCTTCATGAAGGTTAGCATTTAATCTCTGTTTTAATCTCATAATTCGTGGTTTTAGTCTCAGTCTAGTTCCACAACAAGGACAGTGCAGGCCACCCCAAACGACAAACACACAGCAAATCTGACACCTCTTTTGTCCTTTGGCATATCTACTAATCTCAGTCCCATGAGGTCTCAACGCTTTATGATTAACGCAGATACCTTTGCATGCCACTAGTCATCCCCTCGGCTATATCCTCATATAAGTGGTGATCTACATTTCTGTTGGAACGGTTATTGATAGGATGAAAGAAAATAGGAGGATTGCAGCTGGAATCATATCATTTGACGATGAAAGAGGACTACAACGATGCATGAATTCCATTCATGAGTACGTGGACCTAATGATTGTCATTGACGGAAAATTTAGATATTTCGAAGATGACCATGATATTAGCAGTGATAATTCAAGAGATGTAGTAGAATCATTTTCAAATTCAGCATATTACTGCTACCCTAACCTCACAGAGATTGAGAAAAGAAATAAGTATCTCGAATTTGCTGGCGATAAGAATATAGACTTCCTTCTTGTCATTGACTCAGACGAGTTCGCCGTCGTAAATGAGGTGGAGTTTCTATTTAATCTAGATAAATTACGCAATTCAAAAATAAATAGTGGTCGTCGTGATGGAGATACTCCCGATGTTTATGGAGTTAAAATTTTTGAGAAGCATTTCGAAAAACCAAATTTCATTAGAGAAAGGTACATTGAACGAATATTCTACAAACCAGGAAAGCTAAGATATCAGTCCATCCATTGCAACATGGTGGATATCGACAATCTATCAAGAAATTTTACGACTGGAAAATATTCTTCTGAGATTCATGGTATAACTTTATACAACGACGACGATCTCAGAACTCATCACTACTTAGAAAGGAGTGTACAATATCAAAGTATTCTTTTGGAAGGGGAACGTGCAGCACGTAAAAAGATATTCGGTCAAAGAAGATTGTAAAATTACTTATCATTACTTCAAAAATCTTCGACCATTAACAAACCAGTTTATCGCAGGCTTTGCTTATTTAAATGCAAATGTCATGCACAAAACTGTAATATTCGGCATATCTATGAAACTAGCACTAGAATGTGCTAAACGTTTCTGACACAAAAGTTGGGTCGAGTATCGTCCGGTAATTAGACTATGGTTTATAATATATTGTAAGGTGAGCAGACACCATAATATGAGCACCTAATGCTGTATGCGATTAGTCTTAATAAGTATAGCAACAACCCAGCAGTCGTTTGAACAGCTCAGACTCTATTTAGTAAGGTAATTCAGACTCTATTTAGTAAGGTAATTTGTAAATGATAAATCATCGTAGCAGGAGTCGTCTTCTAGGGAACAAGGGAAAATTCAAGAAATAGCTTACAATGTTTAAAGAAAACCAAAAAGCAAGTAGCATTAGACATTCTTATTTCTTCGATGTCATGTTCATTTATTTAATGTCAGGTCCGCATTACATTATTTCCCTTTATTCCATTTGCAACCAGTACAGAGTAGCAACCAAGTCCACAACGTTCGCATATTGGCTTTAATCCATTTTTAGTATCAGAGCTTCCAATACAACATGGCTGCTTAACTCGTCCCAAGTGATCCAAAGATAGGATTGCCCACGAAGGACACTGCATAGGTGTGGTGCCTGTACCTCCCCAATTACCTCTCATCAACGATAATTGTTTCTCCCCATTTACTACAAACTTAGGAAACCGTTTCCTCAAATCAACGAGATTATCTACTACTTTGTCTCTTTTATCTCCAAAAGGTAGCCACAATGAGTCATTATTGATAAACGGGGTATGAAATTGGAACGCTATTTTGTGTACTGTTCCATGCCATTCTTCCACCAAATCGGTAACAGTATGATAATTTAATGAATTAATAGTCATTGCTATCCATATGTCTTTCCATGCTGGTTTGCCTCGGTTCTTTGATCCATCGATATAATCTAGTATATTCTGCTTGGTTTTTGCATATGTCCCCTTACCTCGGATATTATCATGAATTCTTTCGGTACCATCAATGGAGACCCAATAAAAGTATAGATTCTTGAATCTTTTCAAAGGGTAAGTAGCATTCGTTACTACACAAACTCGTTTGGGCATTTCTTCGCAAAAGGTTTCGATAATGTCAGGCCTAAGTGTTGGTTCTCCACCAACCAAGGTCACTATAGGAATTCTTAGTTTCTTGAAAGTGTTTCTTATTATCTTTCTCCACTCTTCAGAACTCAGTCCATCCTTTTCATTATTTTTTCTGTTTAACCACCAATAGCAGTGTGTACAATGCAGATTGCATACGTTTATGATGTCTGCTGAACCAAATAGGGCTGGTTTTGCATGGAGTAGCTTGATGCTTGCATATCTGGTGAAAATATTAAAACCAATGGCCATCTCATGAACCCGATCAATTATGCAACTGTCATAAATTAGATTAATCATGGAGTACTACTAATATGGGAAAGCAGTCATACTTATTAAGCGTAAAGCATGTGATCGATGAATTTTCAATCTGGTTACAGCTAAACTGAATGATTCTCGGCAGATTTATAGACGCAACAATAAAGTCAAATCTGTAGCAGGTCTATCCAACACATCACATTATAATTCTAGTCAAGCGTTTCAACAATAACTCGGAAACCCATTTTTCACCATTGAAGCTAGGAGAATAATATGTGAAGTACAACATTTTATTACGATATACTCTAATGTTATAGAGTCAATTTTTCATTTCTTTTGTGGCATATCATCTTTAGGTATGAATGTCTACTGCGATTATATATGAATCTGCTTCTTGTGGTCTTGTCACTTCTGTTGAGTGGTGCCTTTCCCAGTGGTTGAGCAATGAGTTGTTTTCTCAATTGCTTACTTATTTCATTTCAAGTTAGCCAAATATTCCCTCTTATCTTGAAGACGCCAAAATATGAATTGCATACTAAAATACCTAGAACTGATCTCTGAGTTATCAGGATCTGCAAATTGCTTTAGTTTTTTTGCAAGTTTTATCTCTTCTCTATATTTTCAATTCTAGCTCAAAAACATGATGAATTTTCGCATTCCTATCAGAAGAATAGTTTTCCTAATGAAAACTAGCAAAAAGTTCCGTCTTTGAATTGATGTTGAACCTTAAAGTCGTTACTCCTACTCGCTATCATTTAAATGAAGTTTATCCCATCAGAGAAGGTTCAGCTATATACAGCGCCTCCAAACTAATTGACGTAATTCGAATTATTCATATCTCTCCTGCTCTATCTGTGTGATGT
>JAATVP010000175.1 GCA_014523625.1 Nitrososphaerales archaeon TH5896 | reverse complement strand
TCAGAGTCATTAATTATGTCTTTCGCTATAATATGCAGTCTCTCCCCGGTATCCCCAGTGACCAATCACTATCTATCCCCGTAATTATTAGAATAACTTGTATAGTATAGTATGAAGATAGTATATACAGAAAAGAGATAGTGACTGTAAGCTGGTTTTTGGATATCATGACGAGATTATGTAATAACTCCGTCGGCTGGATAAGAAAAGGCCAAAATATCAAATTACTGTTATCTTTGGGACAGAGATTAGTCAGATCACATCCATATTCCACACAACAAGTAGATGCAGCAGCATTTGTATTCATTGTCATCGTTCTACTTTATATACAGGAATATGAACAAGAAGATGAATGAAAAAAGTATTAGCGTTAACATTCATAACTTTTGCTATTGCAGCATTAGTTACTGGAATGACAGTAATAACTACACAAATAGTCAACGCGGAGAATGATTTCGGAAAAGCGGTTTCAGGCATTGCAAGAGACACTGACGGCGATGGGCCTGACGTGGGGCAATCTGAATGTAACTCAGGTGGCACGTGCTTGGGTCTTGGCGATGGAAAGACAGAGGAATGTGGCGGAGACGGATGTGATAGTGATGGTACTGGTAACTCAGGTAAACAGTTTGGCAAAGACGTATCAAATGCTGCAAGTAAAAATAAGCCTCGTAACTGACTACTTTTTTTCCTTTGCTAACTAACTGGTGGATGGTAACTCAGGTAAACAGTTTGGCAAAGAAGTATCTGGAGCTGCAAGTAAAAATAAGTAAAATAAACATTCATTAGCTGGCGACCGGCGGAATTGGGCTCATAGTTTTTGGCATTATTGTTTTGGCAGCTGGTTTTTTTATTAATAGTTATACACAGGACAATGTTAGCCAATGTGGAGAGTGGTATGGTCAACTGGGTCAGATGCTAGACCCCGAGACTTCTCAAAGTTGCCAAAATGTTTCCATGATGCAAGCGGCATCGCAAGCTGGTATCATCGTCGGAGTTATTCTAGCCGTAATTGGGATTGTTTGCTTGGGAGTCGGATTAACAAGATCAAAAGATAAACAGAGTTCCAGTCAGAAGTTGGAGAGAAACAATGAATAGAAAAAGTGTATTTGGAATCCCCATATTCGTTGTCATGGCAATAGCCGTATTGTTGTCAACTTTGACAGAAGGGGCGTTTACTAATTTACATTTTTCCTGAACTTCAACAGTTGTCTGACCAACAGTGTTTTTACATTAACAGTTGTCTGAACGCAGGAGGCTCAGTTACAGAGTGTTATAATGCAGGACGAAATATCAACTGTGATATAGAAGATGGTAAAAGATATAATTGTCCGCCAGTACTCATGGGTGAGCAAAGACGTTGAAATGACTAGCGAGAAATTTAGAGTAATACAACTCGAAAGCAAGTGCACCAGAATATACAGACATTTTCCTGAGCGGCCCACCGACGGCTCGGCGAGCTCATTGAGTAGTTCAAGTAGCAGTAAGAGCTGTCTCATGTTTTGTTAGATAAAAAGAATGGATTGCAATTTTAACAGTTCGAATAAGATTTACAATTGTACAACGTACAAAATGTCTTATGAAGTACACTGGGGATATTATATGATACTATATGACCGTACTAGTGGTGAGTATTCTTAGTTGAAAATTTCTTTCACACTCTTGATGGACTTTTTATTTCTCGTATTGATGTCTACAACTATCTCAGTTTATCAAGCATATGCGGGGGGTCCACGATTGGATTCATCTGATCTAGATCCACCGATTCCAGGATCACATGAGTGTTGGGTTGATGGCTTTGATGCTGGATTTGCAGGAAAGTATGACAAAAACAGAGCTGACGAATGTGTAGACAAAGCAGATGAGTACAATGGAGCATGGAAATATGGATGTGATAATGGCGTATTTACAAAAGATGAATGCAATGACATAAAGAATAATTCAGATGACGATCTCAATCACGCAGCAATGCAAGAAGAGAATAGAAGGAGCTGCTACGACGATGGATATGAAGACGGAGAACAAGAAAACCCAGTTGATCGTGATAGACAGTGGGCGTGTGATGAATTTGGTGGTTATGATAATGGTTTCATTGCTGGTTGTATGTCAATAGAAGGTAATACAGACGATAGTTGTGACTTGATAGTTGAAGGCCCTGAAGATCATTGCCCCAATAATCCAGATAATCCGGATTGTACTGAATTCTTACACAATGATACCAATAAACTACCAGTTTCTTATAGCGGTTCTATTTGCGACCAAGAGCCTGTTGATCCTGGTTGCCTCCAAAGTCAAGATCCTGAAAGGTACTGTCTTACTACTAATGATCCAGTGTTTTGCAAGAGCATCGGAGATATCTGCGACATAGATGGTTTTGTAAAGCCCGAAGATGCATATTGTAAGATTGATGATGATTCGTCATCATTAGCGATACAAAACACAGCAGTTAACGAAACCCGTTGGTACAACAACTGTATGGGCGGTGGCAAACAACATGGTAGTGGATTACAATTTAACACATTTAGTTATCTAACCTGTGGACAAAATGCAAATGGCGATAAAGCATATTATGATGGTTTCATGCAGGGTTGCGATGGAATACCTGATGCAAAATATACGAAGGAACTCTGCAATTCTTTTGCCGCAGAATGCTTTAGAGCACAGGGTCCTGAAGTAGTTGATTGGTTTAACTCAGACTGTACGGCTAGTTCTTTGGGCCAGTCATGGTACAAAATATTAGAATATCAAAAACCCACAGTGATCCAGGGCACGAACGGAATACAACAAGACTTTGATTTACCTGCATCCAGTCAACTTTTATTGTCTACTAATAATCAAACTAACAGGGACTGTTTATGTCGAAACGAACTTTGAGAGTATCCTGCATAAACTAATTTCCAGAAGTACTACTCGCTACGGAATTGTCAAATACGTCGCTCCCTGAGATCTAAGCATAATTATTCTTGCAATATAAGACGAGAACGCCCTTTGAGAGTTTGTCAAGACTGCAAAAAATAACAGATGACAACAATCTATAGCAAGTGCGGTTTGAAGTAGTATCAATAGATAACAAGAGCAAAAAAGCTATTTAGCAATAATTCCAAATAGATAGTGTACAGAATGCAAGTATCAAATAAGCACGATAAAGAGGAACTTGTAATTAGACTGCATCATGAGGATAAAACTATGCGGGAAATCGCTTCTACCGTGCATATGTCTTTCGGTGATATTGGAAAGATTATCCACAAGGCAGATGGCATAACTAGTGATGCTGACTTAAGAAGCAAAACTAAAGCAACACAAGCATTACACATGTTCAACAATGGTAAGAAACCAATTGATGTTGCAATAGAATTGGATCTCCCAGAAAGTGAAGTATGTGATCTGCAAGGATGGGCGTTAAATCAGCTCTATGAGTTGCCATTAGTTTACCAACAATTGAAACATGAATTTGATTCGTTCTTTGAATTGTTTAAACTATTAGAAAAACATAAAATGCTAAGTAAACAGCATATCTTAAAGATTCTGAGATACACTGGTCATGATTTGCCGCCATTAGAGAATAAGTTACAGGAGCTTAGAAGTGACGTCATAGAGCTAGAGTTTCAGAAAAAAGATTTGAATAACACAATCATGCTACAGCGTGCACAATTATCTGATCTTGGCCAGGCTATAATAAAATATCAGAATGCTATCAATAGCAAGCAGCAGCAACAACAGCAATAGTAAATTTAGTACAGATTTGACAGACATACAATTCATTTAGTATTGAACTAGATAGTTTTTAGATGTCCCAGTAAAGCTATCCAGTATTATCTTGTAAGTTGATTATAGTCGTATGAAACGGGTTAAAGAATGTACATGTGGTCGTACGATAGCAGATCTTCATTCATTAGAATTTGCAATAATTGGGAGTCAAATTGAGCTTCGATGCAATAATTGTAATGGTCTGATTCGATGGTGTTGTAATGATCTTAGCAAGAGTGCTGCACAATTCAGACGAACGTGGTCAGATGAAGGACGCTGGGCTATGAGATAGTTCTAATAGAAAAAATATCTGATATAAATGAGAGCCCGATTTTGCTCAATGCAAATAAATTCAAACTTCATTTAAGCTGCCAAATGAATTCAAAATATATGGTAATTGTAGCAGCAATGGCAGTCATGCTCATTGGAGCAACAGCTTTTGCGACAGACAGCGCGTTTGCTGATGGAAAAAAGAAATATGGAAAGAATCAAGTGACATCACAAGCAAGCGCTTGTGGAAACGGTAAACTACCAATGTATGTCTTCTGCCAAAACATTAACTCACAAGTTCAGGGCGAAGACAACGGAGTAGCACTAAGCGGCCAACAAAGCGCAGAAGAAGATCGCGGACACGGCAAAGACAAAGGCAAAGACAAAGACTGGTAAACTAAACTGAAGTTTACTTCTTTTTTTATTTGATTCATATTAGTAAGTTATTTAATAACTTTAATTCGTGAAATCTATTACTGTAAAGTAGTATTTTCTGCAGATATTATTGTCTATAGTATTTGGATACCCAGATGAATCTAATCATATATTAATCACTGATTCATATGTTTGTGTGGTATTCATGTTGTGTCAGATAGTTCTAGCGCACAGGCAACATAGCAATGGGCACAATTATCTCACATAATCAGAAGATAAATCAACAGATCAAAGTAATTACTTTCTTATTAACTATTTAATTAACTTGTAAGAATATAGTCGCACCTGATGATGTGTCTGATGATGTGCTGACTTTTATTGGGAATAGTATATGACCCGGTTTAGTCTGAAGTGCAGAATTTGTTATCTCAATAACAAGCCATATCTTGACATATAATGAAATTAGCTGCTAATATCAATGTCAGTTTTAATAAGACTCAAAATATATTGTTCAATCGATCTATTTTAATACATAGCAAATCTCATTTGTATGATGTTTTGTTCAATACTTAATTGATTCTTCCACTCATCATCAACCCCAATGAAAACATACATCGTATACTCAAAATGATTGAAGTTAAGCAAAATGGACTTTGCTTTTCATGTGGAAGCCGCATTACCAGGGATCATGTTGTCGTAACTAGTGGAAGACCACGGCATTATTATCATAAGTACTGCGCGATTAAATATAACATTATCTAATTTGTCAGCAATAGAATTTCTTTAGCTTACCATTGCAGTTAACCGAAGTCGCTGCTAGCGTAACAACAACACTAACACCAGTACTTTTGGTACCAATTGTCATATCAGGCGATAATATTTACGTAGCATGGTCGAATAACAAAACGGGTAATTATGAAGTGATGTTAAGAGCTTCTTCTATGGATGGTCGCGCTACATTCACAGACAAGACCAATCTAAGCAGTACCGATGCAGAATCACAAGATGTACAAATAGCTGCAGATAATGACAACGTAATTGTTTCATGGTGGGAACGAAATGCAACAAGTAACGAACCGGTAGTTACAATCAGTACAGACACTGGCACAATATTTGCACCCATAATGAAGTTAGCAGCTAATGGAACAATCGGTATGGCCGAATAGACTTACTACGGTAAGTCTTGAAATTAATTTTTTACGATTTCATCTATTAGATAAATTAAGCATTCAGTATCGATTGGTTTTATTATGTATTTTGATATGTAGCCACTATTTTCTAATTCTTTTATGAGTTCATCATTTATATAATATGCTGAGATCAGAATTATTTTGGCGTCACCGTATTCTTTTATTTTGTGAGCAACAGAATCACCCATCATGCCACGCAGTTTATAATCTAATAATATGAGATGTATCTTATTACCCCGGTTTATTTCTTCTAAGTACTTCTCAATACACTCTTCACCAGAATCTACCACTATTATATTATATTTTGACTTAAGCATTTGCTCAAACGATAAAAGCACATCTGGTTCATCTTCACATATCATTATTGTTTTCTTTTCTGTTGAAAATTTATGCTGATTATATGTGAATTTCTGAACGTTTTTCATCTCATCTATTCACGCCAGCATCTCCACAACGGTAGTTTTGTAATTCATTTGATAGTTCAGATAGAATGATCCCGTATTATTATATCTTGGGTTTGTCAATAGCAGATAAGAAAAGTTGGAGTGGGCTAATGAATGTAATTGTAATTCGGGAAAGCCAAATTTTGATTCCATAGAATTTCATACAACTAGTTCAAGAATAGAAAATGTATGTGGCAAATGCCATGGCGTGATTTGTTGGTGGCCCATAAGCATTGAACAGGGTGTACCAATTGCCGCACATGGAACAAAAAAATCATCGTCAATAAGAACTATAGATCGAAATATTCGAGTCACTTAATTATTTTCTTTTCTCTTATATCCAATGTCGTAATCAATGAGAATGGGATGAAGATCTTGTTCGATGGGCTGATGTCATCGGAATTATTGCATGGATTCTGGTAATGTCTTCATCTATTCCTCAGATAATGAAACCTTACAATCGAATGGCTGTGAAGCTATCTCCAAGTATTTGGATACTACTACTTGGATACTACTCCAAGTATCTAGAACACTATCTAAAGAATAGCTTTTACTCTACCGCTTTGCTCGTATGGACTGATGGAGTGACCGCCGTTTCATGTTATATTGGTACTTGTTGTTGCACATTAGTAGTTGGTTGTCTATCGACAATGTCATTGATTCTATAAAATTCCATCTCCATTCCCCGTGTTACATTATAATCTATTCTAAATGACTCATTTGTGGAGATGGGTATTAGCTCAGTATCATGGGAGTTACAAACATGACAACCAAGAACTTGCGATGAAGACTCCAAGTCGTTAATACTGAAGTAAGATGCACACCAATAACAAGAGTTACAAATTACAAAGTAAATATGATCGATGGATCGTATGATCTTTTTATTTTCTCTTTCTAGAGTATTAGAAGACAGATTGGTTTGAAGTAGCAACTCATATTCTATATTAAGTTTGACAGCTTCCATAACATTCTCGCGACATCTTTGATCGCAGTTTTATTATTTATGTGTTATAGTATGTTCTAAATTACAATATCTATTAGTCGGTAACGAAATAAGAATGCATATTATTGGATTTAAAAGCCATTAGCTGTACTTAATTAGATATTGCATCCATATGTATGCATTTCAAACCCAATACATCCAAGAGTTTTTCGTGTGTCAATAAAACTTTGCCAACTAGTCAGCGTGTTATGATTAATGTCATAGATTAACCCCTCTACCAGAAATCTATAGATTAATAATAGTGTGTTATAAATTATATCGTTATGTCATATTTTATGATATTGTCTCATATTTTTAATCAAGCGGTTTAAAGTTATACCAATTTCTGGCTAATTTCGTTAAAATATAATTACAGATAACTTGCTCACATATAAAGAGAATCGTATATAAATGCGTATATACCCACAGCACAGCACACGGAATAGCTGCAAAAAGCGCGGGCGATAAACGGGATGGATAATATTCAACAATTAACATATGATCATAGTAATAATGAAAGGAAAAAGAAAACGATAATGATATGTGATGATGAACGAGACGTACTTCTATTGTTTGGGCTAGTGTTCGGGTCCAAGTATCATGTAATAATGGTAGATTCTGGTGAAGAGTGTATTGACAGATTCATGGAAGAAAAGAATCGGGGCAACAAAATACATCTTATGCTTTTAGATTATAAAATGGGTGGCATTCTCGGCGATTCCATTGCCCGTAAGATAAAAGGATACTCCGGAACCAAAATAATTCTCAACTCTGCATACAATGTAGATGACGTGCTCGTAAAAGAGTTAGAAGACGGTAATTATATATCAAAATACTTACAAAAACCAATTGAAATAGATCTTTTAACTGACATAGTGACTGAGATCATAAAAGATTAATTGTATTATGTTCTAATTTTAGTCTGAAGAGGAATGCTGGGCTATGCGTTAATATTTCATGAAAGATACTCGATTCCTGCTAATCGACTCGTAGATCTAGTAGCTGATACAATAAGCTAAGACTGCTTGTCTATGCAATAGCTAGCAGAGTAACGAAACTAAAATAATACTGATTTCCGCATATGATCTGGACCGCGCACTTGTGAAAGAATTGGAAGAAAACAACTACATAGCAAATTATATAAAAAAACCAATTGATATAGATGATCTAATTGAGCTAGTAGCTGATACAATAAGCTAAGACTGCTTGTCTATGCAATAGCTAGCAGATCCAATCTAAATAGCTTGTCGGTAATAATATTAATATTGGTACAATGAGTCAACAGTAGCAACTCTTAAAGCAAGAACTGACTAATGCTTTCCTGAGCTGTTGCATTCGCAATCCCACTGATCACGAATCCGATCGTAGCTATAATCGCAGCTATAATTAATACAGTAAACAGCTTTTTCATAGCGTATTCTATCTGAAGCTTTTTTTATCGATACTTGCGACTTGGTTACAGATGAAAAGTTTTTTAGCACAGTTTGTAATTGTGTGTTGTAAAAGTTTCTGAAAATTCTGCTGCCGTTTCTTTTGCTGTGTTTGCAATAGTTTTTGCGTTATTCACATTTATTCTTGAAAGCTCTTCTTTATGTTGTTGAGCTCGTTCAAATGCACTTCCAAAAACACCAATGTTTCCGTACAAGATATCGTTAGTTATTCTTGTTGCTGATATATTCTCAACTATAATGCTGACCGATCTGGCCCACAATTCTGCTGGGACTTTTGGGGAATACCAATAAATGAACATTCTAGTGGCGTTCTCATGGTATGCAGCTGCTGAGCTAAAAACAGAATCCATTACAGACTTTTGAGCTTCAACATATTCTTCAACCATCTTTCCGGTCGATTCTAAAGCTTGTTCTTGGTAATTCTTTACAGCAGTCGTATAGCGTGGAATTTGACTTCTTGTCTCGTTTATTGATTTTCGGACATTCTCTTTTGTTTCATCTAATGATCGATGAAATGTATTTTGAAATTGTTGTGTTGTAACTCCTACACTCTTGGTTGCCTGTTCAGCGACTTTCTCTTGTTCCCTCTTTGACATATCTATAGTATATGATCATGGTTATATAAGGTTTGGTAATTAATGGTATATGTTCCCATTTAAACCCACAGAAATACTAAATCAGCTCTATGAGTTGCTATTAGTTTACCGAGAATTAAAATACGACTTTGATTCGTTCTTTAAATTGTTTAAACTATTAAAAAAACATAAAATGCTAAGTAAACTTAAAGATTCTGAGATATGCAGGTCATGACTTACCATCCTTTAGAAAATAAGATACGGAAGCTCACAAGTGACGTCATAGAACTGGAGCTTACGAAGAAGGATTTGAATAATACTATTATGCTACAGCATGCACAACTATCTGATCTTGGCCAGGCTATAATAAAATATCAGATGCTATCAATAGAAAGAAAGAAAAGTCTTGACTCCTGAATTCAATGCTACCATCTAAGCTGGTAGATAATAAATTTGAAGTTGACATAGAGCTTTAGAAATTACGAAGATTTTAATAACTGTAAAGAAAATGGCTTAAGACATGCAAGAATTTCAAAAAGCAACTTGTAGCTCGTGTGGAACAACATTTGTAGCCGAAAGTGCTACGACAACATTATGTCCATCATGTTCTGCAAATAAAGAACATCATCAACACAGCGGCTGTGGTTGTGGACACTAACTCCAATCTATTACCATTTTTTTATTTTGTCTAGACCAATTAACTCATATTATCTCACCATTAAGAGCCACAGGGAAGAGGGTATAACTAGTGATGCTGACTTAAGAAGCAAAACTAGTCAGTTCATATTCTGAAAGCTATAAAATCGCGGCCGCATTTTGCACCTGGTTAATTATCGAAAAAATATAATATAAATCTGAATTAACCGAGATAAGATTTGTAGTCAAATAGCGGCTTTAGAGAAGAAATTGATTAACTTCCAACAACAACCAGGACTGACTGTTTCTCAGATTCTGCGTGTTTATGGAAAGCAGTTTACACAGATTACCGGATGGTATACTGATGGGCGAAATGGTAGATGTGCTGCCGGTGTTTTAATGTCTTATTATGGGTGGAACGGCCGTGATTTTTATGGTATAGCTAGAAGCTTAATCTGTACTTTACATTTGTTGAAGAATGCGGGTGTTCAAATTGATTTTATTGCTCGATTGAATGATTCTGGCAAGACGTTCGATGAAATAGCAGATCATCTCAATAGTAAAGAGCTACTTCATCGATGCGAATCGAACTGGATAATATTCTACTACTACAGAAAGAATAATGAATTTTATGATTTTTTTCTGATAAGTGAGTAAATAGAATGTTAAGTTATATGTTAAATAATTGTGGCATGAGCAAACACATTATTGTATTCATCGCCGTAGCTATAATCGGTTTTGCCGTCAATGAAAATATAGTTGTGACAGCTCAAAGCAATTCTACAAGCTCGGACAAACAAAAAATAATTGTGACGTGGCTGGAAACAAATGATACAAAGACGATCGGTACTCCAGCGATTAGTATTAGCAATGAAGATTTTTGGAAGACTTTTAACCCACTTCTTGAACAATCAATCAATGGATCACCGGATTCATCTTAATAATTTGACTTTCTCTAGATTAATTCAATATGAGCCATTCTAGCTTTGATCGAAAATCCTTCTTTCTTTTAAAATAGATCTCCGACTTCAACAAACTTCATACAAAAAAATAAAGACAGGATTTGTCTCAGGGGATTAAAACTAATGTTTTCTAGTTATTTTCTCCATCTCCGCCGTCTCCATCACCATCGTCGCTTCCATCATCATCATCACCGTCGCCGCCACCACCGTCACCTGTGGTTCCAGCAGCCGGCATACTCATGTTTCCACCAGTCATATTTCCACCAGTCATATTTCCACCAGTCATATTCGACTGTGCATTAATAGTGGATGCTAGTCCAGTCACCAATACCGACGCAACGATTGCGACGCCGATGGCTACAAATATTTGACTTTTCATCGAATTGCAAATTAGCTTTAGCATATATAACAATTTTGGCTAGAATTTGGCTAGAAGAAAGTCTCTAGCCACAACAGTTTAATCTAATGTTGTAGAGTTAAAGACTTTGTACTTTTCTTTACGTTCTGTACGCCTGTTTCGTGTTCGGCTAATTCTGTATTCACTCTCAAGACCCAAAGCGAAAGTATTGATGTAGTAAATACCCGACCGTTTCTTTAATGAAGCTCTAGTCATATCAAGACGCTATAAATCTCGTGGCTATAATATCTTTCACAGGAATGGGTTAAATACAGACAAGAAATCTATTTAATTAAAATATTGACCCATGACCAATATCGAGTTCATTCTTCTAGTTCCTCAAGTTCTTTCAGTGCTGCATCTATAACTTTGGCAATATGAGAATAGACTGCTGCCCCTGATTCATCTCCTCTTACAAGACAGTCATCAGCTAAAATCATCTCTCTATTAAAATACTCTGATAGAGTCGACATTACTCGAGTC